>CAYZKM010000055.1:0-15614 GCA_964478525.1 uncultured Bifidobacterium sp. | reverse complement strand
CAGAAGGTCGACGATCAGGTTCACCACGACATAGGTGAAGCTGAACAGCAGCACGACGCCCTGGATGACCGGGTAGTCGCGCCGCAGGATGGCGTCCACGGTCAGGCGGCCCAGGCCGGGGATCGCGAACACGCTTTCCGTCACCACCGAGCCGCCGATCAGCACGGCGAAGCCGATGCCGACGATGGTCACGATCGGCACGGCGGCGTTCTTCAATGCGTGCAGGAACAAGATGCCGCGCTGGTTCACGCCCTTGGCCTTCGCCGTGCGCACATAGTCCTGCGACAGCACGTCCAGCATCGTCGCGCGGGTGATGCGCGCGATCAGCGCCATATAGACCAGCCCCAGGGCAACCGCGGGCAGGATCAGGTTCCGCAGGAACGGCAGGAATCCCTGGCTGATCGAGGTGAAGCCCTGCACCGGCAGCCAGTCCAGCTTCAGCGCGAACAGATAGGCCAGCAGGTAGCCGATCACGAACACCGGCGTCGAGAAGCCGAACACTGCCAGGAACATCACCGCCCGGTCGATGATCGTGCCGTGCTTCCACGCCGCGATCACGCCCATCGGGATGGCGAAGGTCAACGACAGCAGCAGCGTCAGCAGCATCAGCGACATGGTCGGCTCGATACGCTGCGCGATCATGTGGGTAACCGGCAGGTTGGTGAAGATCGACTGCCCGAGATCGCCCTGCACCACGTTCCACAGCCAATCCAGGAACCGCACCAGGAAGGGCCGGTCCAGGCCCAGGGATTCACGAATCCGCTCCACATCCGCCGGTGTGGCCTGGTCACCGGCGATCACCGCGGCAGGATCGCCGGGCGCGATATACAGCAGGCTGAACACGAAGAACGCGACGATCAGGATAACCGGGATCGTCGCGATGATACGGCGAATGGCATAGGCAAACATGCGACCGGTGCTCCGCTCAGGCCTTGGTCACACCCCAAGGCACCGGAAATGGCGCCTTGACGATCCCAGAGATGTTGCTCCGCCAGGCCTGGTAGCCCTTGAAGAAGCCCGTCGGAACATACACGACGTGATCGAGAGCGGCCTTGTTCAGTTCGGCGATCACCTGCTTCTCGGCCGCCAGGTCGGGGGCGGCATACCAGGCGCCGATTTTCTCCTGCACCAGGTCGGATTTCGGCCAGCCGAACCAGGCGGTGTCGCCGCTGGCGTCCAGCGCGATATAGGGCGCGGGGTTCACGCAGTCGGCGCCGGCGTGCCAGGTGTGGAAGATGTTCCATCCCCCCTGTTCCGGCGGGTCCTTCTTGGCGCGCCGCTGTCCGACCGTGCCCCAGTCCAGCGCAGCATACTGCACGTTCATGCCGATCCGCTTCAGCATATCGGCGGTCACATCGCCCTGTGCCTTGGTGATCGCCACGTCGGTCGCCACCAGCAGCACCACGGGCTCGCCCTTGTAGCCGGATTCGGCCAGCAGCTTGCGGGCGGCGTCGTATTTGCGCTCCCCCATCAGGATCTCGCCGCCGGCCTCGGTGTAAAGCGGGGTGTCCGGCGTGAAATAGCCCGGCACGCGCTTCCACAGCGAGGCATCGTCGCCCACCACGGCCTGCATATAGTCGCCCTGGTCGGTCGCCATCAGCACGGCGCGGCGCGCCCGGACATCGTTGAACGGCGGATGCAGATGATTGAGGCGCAGCGCGCCGATATTGCCCAGCGGATCGGCGATATCCACCATCACGTTCGGCGACTTGCGCAGCAGCGGCACCAAGTCCGGCGCCGGCGTCTCCAGCCAGTCGACCTCGCCGGCCTGCAGCGCGGCGGACGCGGTGGCCGCGTCGGGCAGGATGCGCCACTCGATCCGGTCGAGCATCATCCGTTTCCCGCCCGCCAGCCAGCGCGATGCATCCTCGCGCGGGACATAGCCGGCGAACTTCTCGAACGCGGCCGACGAACCGGGCACCCATTCATCCTTGCGGAACCGCATCGGGCCCGACCCGACATAGTCGGTGATCTGCTTGAACGGATCGGTCGCGGCGATCCGCTCCGGCATGATGAACAGGCAGGGCGTGCTGCTTTTGCCAAGTGCGAACAGCATCTTCGGATAGGGCTGGTTCAGCCGGAACCGGAATGTGCGGTCGTCCACCGCCTCCAGCGCGTCGAGACGCTTGCTGATCGGCACGCCCATCGTGGAATCGCGCACCATCCAGCGCCGGATGCTGGCGACGACGTCCCTGGCCAGCACCGGTTCGTTGTCGTGGAATCGCAGCCCGGGGCGCAAGCGGAAGGTCCAGCTCTTGAAGTCGGGAGTAACCTCGTGCGCTTCGACCATCTGCGGTCGGGGCTGCAGAGTGTCGTCCACGCCATACAGCATGTCCCAGATCATCAGGGACCCGTTGCGCACGACGTATTGCGTGGTCCAGATCGGATCGAGGTTGGCCAGGTTGGCCTGCGGCACGAAGCGCAACACCTTGGCCTCGGCACCAAGCCCGATCCGCGGCATGGCCAAGCCACCCGCCGCCAGTCCCATGCCGGAAGCCGTGGCCTTCAAGAATCCCCGACGACGCATACCTGCCTTGGCCCCTGTTCCGATTTTTTTGATCGCGTGCGCACCTTCACAGGTGAGGCGAGCCATCAACCTGCCTCAGCCGATCCAGAAACGCCAGAGCCGATCGCGGATTGTCTCAATCATGATCCGCCCGGCGCGCGATCTCAGGCCTTGTCAACGCCCCAGAACACCGGCGCCGAACCCTTCATCAGGCCGGTGACGTTCTTGCGCCAGGCGGAATGCGGCAGGTACTGCCCGCAGGGAATCACCGGCACCGAATCGAACGCCGCCAGCTGGTAGTCGACCTCCAGCTTGCGCCTTTCGGCATCGGTCGCGGCGTCGATCCAGGCGGCATGCGCGGCCTCGATGCGCGGATCGTCGGGCCAGCCGAACCAGGCCTTCGGGCCATTGCTGCGCATCGGGTTCGACAGCAGCGGGTCGACGAATTCCGGCGATGGCGCGCCGGCGGGGAACAGCGACCAGCCCCCCTTGTCCAGCGGTTCCCGCGACGGGCGGCGCTGCACGATCGTGCCCCAGTCCGTCATCTGCTCGTCCACGTTCATGCCGATCTTGCGCAGCGCGTCGACCACGACCGTGATGAACGCATTGTACACCACCTGGTCGGTCGGGTGCATGACGACCAGCTTCTCGCCCTTGTAGCCGGCCTGGTCCAGCATCTTGCGCAGCTGGTCCACCGATTTGCGGTCCCGCACCGCCTCCATGCCGGCATCGTTCGCCGACGGGCCGGGCACGAAGAACCCGACCGGGGCCTTCCAGGTCGTCGGGTCCTCGCCCATTGCCGCGATCATGCATTCGCGCTGGTCGACCGCGGCCAGCATCACCCGCCGGATCGCCGGATTGCTGGTCGGCGGATGCAGGTGGTTCGGACGCAGCAGGGCATACGTGCCGTAGATGTCCAGCAGCCCGGTCGATACCCCGGCATTCGTCTTCATCATCGGCACCAGGTCGGGCTGGGGCAGCTCCAGCCAGTCGACCTCACCCGACAGCAGGGCATTCGCCGCCGTCGCCGGATCGGGGATCACCTTCCACTCCACCCGGTCCAGGAACACCTGGTGCCCGCCCGCCGTATAGGACCCCGGCTCCGCCCTCGGGCGGTACCCATCGAACCGCGCAAACGCCGCTCGGCTGCCCGAGACGAACTCGTCCGGCAGAAAACGGAACGGACCGCAGCCGACGATCTCGGCCACCTGCTTGTAGGGATCGGTGGTCGCGGCGATCCGCTCGGGCATCATCACCGGGGACGGCTGCACCTTCGACAGGAAATGCGCCAGCAGCGGGAACGGCTTCTTCAGCCGCCAGACCAGCGTGCGATCGTCCGGCGTCTCGATCGCATCGACCCGCGCCTGCACGATCGGCGCCACGGCATCACGCTTCAGCCAGCGGTTCAGCGACGCCACGCAATCCCGCGCCAGCACCGGCGTGCCATCGTGCCAGACCAGGCCGTCGCGCAGGCGCATCGTCCAGCGCCTGCCGTCATTGTCGATCTGATGCCCTTCGACCATCAGCGGGCGCGGCGTGAAGTACTGGTCGCGGCCGTACAGGGTCTCGTAGACCATCAGGGCAAAGTTGCGGGTCACGGTCGCCGTGGTCCAGACCGGGTCCAGGCTGGTCAGGTTGGCCTGCGGCACGAAGCTCAGGGTCTTGGTCGGCTGTGCGATGGCCGGGCGCGCGAGTGCCGCCGTGGCCGTACCGGCAAGAAACGTACGTCGACCTATCCTGGGATTTATCCTGGGCTGCATCCTGGTCTTCCTCCCGACGGCGCATTGGCCGCGTGTCCTTGGGGCTGTCCGCCCGGCCCGGTGATTGTAGGTCGCGGCCGGACCGCGTCAAACCGGCGTGGCCATCCGTCAGGTATCGGTCACGATCGGGGGCAGGCCGTGGTGGTCGAAATCGACGATCGTGGTCCGCGCCCCGGACGGGATGGTGACCAGCGAGCCGATCGTGGCCGGCACCGAGTCGGGCATCGGCTGCACCGGCAACAAGCCCTTGAAGTCGGGGGTCAGGGTCACGAAGCTGAACAGCTGCGCCGGTGCGGCCGGCGTATCCTGCCCGCCCCCCGGCACATGGTCGAAACCGGCATGCGTGGCGGGAGACAGGCTGTCGGGCGCGAGGAATGTCAGCCCACCCGGGGCCGAGGCAGCCGTGGCGGATGCGGATACGGTGTCGCTCATGGGGGATGCCTCCGCTGTTCGGTTTCCCGCCTGCGCGGGAAGCCGGTCTGACACAGGCGCGGTTGCCGCCGCGTGGCCGGAACCTTAGTGATCGGTCATGCGCAGCCGCCGCTATTCGGCCGCCTTGGCCACGCCGGCGACGCGGGTGCGGGTCCGCAAGGTCACGAATTCCTCGGCCGCGGTCGGGTGGATCCCGATCGTGCGGTCGAAATCCTGCTTCGTCGCGCCCATCACCACGGCGATGGCCACGCCCTGGATGATCTCGGGCGCGTCCTCGCCCACCATATGGGCGCCGACGACCTTCTGCGTCACCTGGTCGACCACCAGCTTCATCATCGTCTTGCGGTTCCGCCCCGTCAGCGTGTGGCGCATCGGGGTGAACCTGGTGACATAGACATCGACGGGGCCGAGCGCGGCGGCTTCTTCCTCGGTGAGGCCGACGGTCGAGACCGGGGGGGTGGAGAACACCGCCGACGGCACGTTGCGCAGGGACACGTTGCGCGGGTTCCTGCCGAACAGCGTGTCGGCCAGGGCGTGGCCCTCGGCGGTTGCGACCGGGGTCAGGTTCACACGGTCGGTCACGTCCCCCATCGCGTAGATGGTGGGCACCGAGGTGGCCAGGGCGTCATCGACGATCACCGCGCCCTGGGCATTCACCGCCACACCCGCCTGTTCCAGCCCGAGGCCGGCTGTCGAGGGGCGGCGGCCGGTGGCGAAGAACACCAGGTCGGTGCGCAGGGTCTCGCCGTCGCCGAAGGTGACGATCCGGGCATCGCCATCGGCCTCGACCTTGCGGGGCAGGCAGCCCGGATGCAGGTGGATGCCGTTCCCGGCCAACGCCTCGGCCACGCTTTCGCGCACATCCTGGTCGAACCCGCGCAGCGGCAGCGGCTGGCGGTAGATCAGGTGCACCTCGGCGCCCAGCGCCTGGAAGATGCCGGCGAACTCCACCGCGATGAAGCCGGACCCGACGATGGCGACATGGCGCGGCATCGTCGGCAGGTAGAACGCGTCGTCCGAGATGATGCCCAGCTCCGCGCCGGGGATCGGCGGGCGTTCCGGATGGCCGCCGGTGGCGATGACGATCTTCCCGGCCGTGACGCGCTTGCCGCCCACGTCGACGGTATGGGCATCCACCAGCGTGGCGCGGGCGTCGAAGATGGTCGCGCCGGCGCCGTTCAGCAGGCGGCGATAGATCCCCTCCAGCCGGGTGATTTCCCTGTCCTTGGCAGCGATCAGCCGGGACCAGTCATGCGGGCCCTTGGTGATGGTCCAGCCGAAGCCGGCGGCATCATCCGCCCAGGCGCCGTATTCGCCGGCCTGCACCAGCAGCTTCTTGGGCACGCAGCCGATATTGACGCAGGTGCCGCCCCAGAACCGTTCCTCGGCGATGCCGACGCGGGCGCCATGCCCGGCCGAGATGCGGGCGCAGCGCACGCCGGCCGAACCGCCACCGATCACGAACAGGTCGAAGTCCATGTCTGATCCCACCTTCTGTCTGCGGGGAATGTGTCGTGCGGGGGGCGTGACGGCAAGGGTGGGGTGGTGGCAGATTCCGTGGCGGGTGCCGGTCATGACGCTACCGGTGCGCGAGAAAATCGATTACAATCGTTTCCATTCAAACTGCGGCAGTGCCGCTGGTCGGAGTAATTTCATGATGAAGCAATTCCTGGGCCTTGGGCTTCTGGCCCCGTCTGCCGTTATCCTGGCCGCTGTTGTCCTGGCTCCGGCGCCGGCCGAGGCCGTTGTGTATTGCAAGTACATCGGTGTGCCGAAGGGCTGCGTCGCGCGCCCCGGCGTCCCCCTGCGCGCCGCGCCGCGCGTCGCCGCCCCCGGGGTCGGCGCGCCGGGCGTGGGTGTTGCCCCCGGTGTCGGTGTCGGCGCCCCGGGTGTCGGTGTTGCCCCCGGTGTTGGTACCCCCGGCGTCGGCGCGGGCGCACCCGGTGTCGGCGTGGCCCCCGGCGGTGGCGTTCCCGGGCCGGCCGGCAACGTGAACATGGGCGGTCCGGTAAACCGCGCCGGTCGGCGCTGAGCCGTCAGCCCACCGGCTGATCTGCTATAGGTATGGCAGCCGAGCGGGTTGGGCGGTTGTGCGATTGTAATGCACAGGTGTTAAATCTGTTTGCGAAAGAATAAAGCGGATAATCCGGACATGGCCAAACAAATCAGGCACGCCGTCACCACCAATGGGGTCGCCGATGCCTTGCAGGTCGACACGATCCCCCCCGTGACCGAGGCGATCGAGCCCCCGCCCCCGCCGCAAGGGCCGACGATCGCCGAATTGCGGCACGATCCCTCGGCGATCCGCCGCCTGTTCGAGACCGGCGAATACCCGTACCACACGCGGATGCGGAACGATCCGTACGAATCGCACCTGCTGGAACTGCAGCGCGAGCTTCTGAGGGCACAGCGCTGGGTCGAGGAAACCGGTGAACGGATCATCATCCTGTTCGAGGGACGCGACGCCGCCGGCAAGGGCGGCACCATCAAGCGCTTCACCGAACACATGAACCCGCGCACGGCCCGCACCGTCGCGCTGCAGAAGCCAACCGAGCGCGAGCGCACGCAATGGTTCTTCCAGCGTTACATCGCCCACCTGCCCTCGGCCGGCGAGATCGTGCTGTTCGACCGGTCCTGGTACAACCGCGCCGGGGTCGAGCGGGTGATGGGCTTCTGCACGCCGCAGGAATATCTGGAATTCATGCGCCAATGCCCCGATGTCGAGCGGATGCTGGTCCGTTCCGGCATCCGGCTGTTCAAATACTGGTTCTCGGTCAGCCGCGAGGAGCAGCGCCGCCGCTTCTTCGAGCGTGAGACCGATCCGCTGAAGCAGTGGAAGCTGTCGCCGATCGACCGCGCGTCGCTGGACAAGTGGGACGAGTATACCGAGGCGAAGGAGGCGATGTTCTTCCACACCGACATCGCCGACGCGCCATGGACGATCATCAAGTCCGACGACAAGAAGCGGGCCAGGCTGAATTGCCTGCAGCATCTGCTTTCCTCCTTGCCATACCCCAACAAGGACAAGCAGATTGTCACCGGTCCTGATCCGCTGATCGTGGGTGCTACATCGCATGTGATCGGCATGGACGCCGCCATCATCAGCAAGACGGTCCATCCGGCCCGCAAGCACCGGTCGGACCCCTGAACCGGAGCCACGACCATGGACGCCCAGACGGATATCCTGGCCGACGACCACCTGATCCGTGACGAGGCGACGCTGGAGGCGCTGTACGGCGCCCCCTCGGCCGCCGCCATCGCCAAGGAAGTCGACTATATCCATCCGCACTACCGCTCGATGATCGAGCTGTCGCCGTTCATGGTCCTGGCGACGAGCGGGCCCGAGGGGCTGGATTGCTCTCCGCGCGGCGACCCCGCGGGGTTCGTCCAAATGCCGGACGACAAGACCGTGCTGATCCCCGACCGGCGCGGCAACAATCGCGCCGACAGCCTGCGCAACATCATCCACGACCCGCGCGTGGCCCTGCTGTTCCTGATCCCCGGCGTGGGGGAGACGCTGCGCCTCAACGGCACCGCCAGGATCTCGGCCGCGCCTGATCTGCTGGCACGCTTCCCGTTCCGCGGCACGCTGCCGCGCTCGGTCATCGTCGTGACGGTGGAACGGGTCTATTTCCAGTGCCCGAAGGCGATCGTGCGGTCCGAGCTCTGGAACCCGACGATGCAGGTCAAGCGCACCGCGCTGCCGTCCACCGGCACGATCCTGGCCGACCTGACGGCGGGCACGGTCGGCGGCGAGCAATACGACCGCGACTATCCGGACCGGCTGCGCACCACGCTGTACTGACGCCCGGTCAGCGCAGCCGACCCGCCGCCTCGGCCACCCCGGCGTCCATCAAGGCCGCCAGCTCGGCCTCGTGCTCATATGCCGGCATCAGCCGCGACAGCAGCGCGTCGCGGCCGGTGGCGGGGTGGAAATAGATCTCGCTCGCCCCGTCGGGCAGGTGGCGCAGCAGCAGGCGGACGCGGTCGGTGGTCATATGCCCGCTCCACGCCAGCCCGAAACAATGGTCATTCACCGCCACGCCGCCACGCCGGGCGCGATGGCGCAGCAGGCGGGTCCAGGCATACAAGGCCTTGTCGCCGAGCCCGACCGGAGAGCCGCAGCGCGCCATCACGCTGGGCGGTTCGGCGGGAACTCGGACCGCGCGCAGCCCGAACCGCCGCCCGATCGACAGCATCATCCCCGCCACGGTCGGGTGCAGATGCATGTGCTTGTGGGCGTTGGCATGGTCCAGCGCCAGGCCGGTGGCCTGGAAGGCCGCGAACTGCGCCTCGATCTCGGCCGCCAGCTGCCGCCGTACGCCGGGGCGGAAGAAATACCGGACGCCCAGGCCCAGCTGATCCGACGGGAACTGCCCGGTCGCGTCCACAAGATCGGGGATCGCCGCCGGCGGCAGCACGGCCGGCCCCTCGATCACCACCAGGTGCAGCCCGACTTTCAGCGTTGGCAGGGCGCGGGCGCGGCGGATCGCATCATCAGCCGCCGGCGCGGCCACCATCAGGCTGGCGGCATCCAGGACGCCGTCGCGATGGGCCTGCTCGACCGCCTCGTTCACGGCCACCGACAGGCCGAAATCGTCGGCGGAAAAGGTCACGGTCTTCATGGGATGCGCACCCTCTCGCATGGCCGGCGCGGGCTTAGCGGCAAGCCGGGATGAAATCGCCGAGATTGACGGCAACCTGGCGAATCTGCCCCTCGGCGGGCAGGCGCATGCCGTGCAGTGCCACGATCACGCCCAGCACCACGCCGGCCAGGATCCACGGACGCAGCGCGGGCGCCGGACCGGCCAGCCGAGCGAGGATGCAGACACCGGCAAGGCCGACGCCGAGACCCAGCATCACCTCGGGCGGCGCATGCACGCCCAGGCGCAGCCGCGTGGCACCGATGATGGCGCCCATCGCGGCCGACGCGGCCAGGATCAGCGGCATGCGGCGTGTGGCGATGGTCATCAGCCCGCCGGTCACGATCGTCGCGGCGGCGGCATGGCCGCTGGGGCTGACGATGCCCCAGGGGCGGAACACCGGCTGGCAGCCCAGGAACACGATCTTCAGGCCCAGCATCACACCGAAGGTCACGCCCACCGCGCCCAGCCACGCGGCAGCCCCGCGCGGCCAGCCCTGTGCGGCGAGCGTCATGGCGATTGCCACGACCAGCGGCAGCACCACCGCCTGGTCGGCAAGATCGGTCAGGAATGTCACCACGGCAGGTCTAAGCGAAATCCGTTGATAAATGGTTCGTCCCGGTCAGGATGGGATCGCCCAGGGGCGCAGCGCGGGAATGTTGGCCTCGAACGCCTCGATCTCGGCCTCGTTCGCCAGGGTCAGGTCGATATCGTCCAGGCCCGCCAGCAGGCAGCGCTTGCGGAACGGATCGACCGAGAACGGATGCACCCCGTCGCCCACCCGCACCTCCTGCGCCTGCAGATCGACCGTCAGGGTCACCCCACCGGCCGCAGCCGCGCGCAGTGCGGCGCATTCCTCGGGCGACAGCACCACCGTCAGCAGCCCGTTCTTGGCCGCGTTGGCGGCGAAGATGTCACCGAAGCTGGGCGCGATGACGCAGCGGACGCCGGAATCGACCAGGGCATAGACCGCGCCTTCCCGCGACGACCCACAGCCGAAATTCGCATCGGCGACGATGATGGGCGAATTCCCGGCGGTGCCCAAGGGGAAGCTGTTGGACCCGGCGCGCAGGTCGTGAAACAGGAAATTGTTGTAGCCGTCGGCGCGCGGGCGGCGCAGGAAGCGGGCCGGGATGATCTGGTCGGTGTCGATATTGGCCAGCGCCAGCACCGCCGCCGCGCCCGAGACCGTGGTGAACGGGGTCATGGGATCAGCTTCCGGATATCGGTCAGCGCGCCGGTCACCGCCGCCGCGGCCGCCATGGCAGGCGACATCAGATGGGTGCGTGAACCCGGCCCTTGCCGCCCGACGAAGTTGCGGTTCGACGTCGAGGCGCACCGCTCCCCCGCCGGCACATAATCGCCGTTCATCCCCGTGCACGCCGAACATCCGGGCTCGCCCCACGTCAGCCCCGCCTCCCGGAACACCCGGTGCAACCCCTCTCGCTCGGCCTGGCGCTGCACGGGGACCGAGCCTGCGACGACCAGGCCCGGCACCGCGGCTTTGCGGTCGCGCAGCACGGTGGCGGCGGCGCGCAGATCCTCGATGCGGCCGTTGGTGCAGCTGCCGATGAAGATGCGGTCGATCCGCACGCCCTCCAGCGTCTGGCGGGGCTGCAGGCCCATATAGGCAAGCTGCGCGGCGATCCGTTCGCCGGCTGCCCGATCGGGCGCGTCGTCGGGATCGGGCACGCGGGCCGAGATCGGCAGTGCCGCCTCGGGGCTGGTACCCCAGGTGACGGTCGGTTCGACCTGGCGCGAATCGAGGGCGATCTCGCGGTCGAATGCGGCATCGGTGTCGGTTGCCAGGCGGCGCCAGGCGGCTTCGGCGACGATGCGGGCGTCACCACGGGGCGCGCGCGGGCGGGCGCGCAGCCAGGCGAAGGTGGTTTCGTCGGGCGCGATCATGCCGGTGCGGCTGCCCGCCTCGATCGACATGTTGCACAGGGTCATGCGCCCTTCCATCGACATGGCACGGACCGCGGCCCCGGCATACTCGATGGCATGGCCGGCGGCGCCGCCGGTGCCGATGCGGGCGATGACCGCCAGGATCACGTCCTTGGCCGTGACATGCGGGCCGGGAATGCCATCGATGGTGATGCGCAGGGTTCGGGGCTTGCGCTGCCACAGGGTCTGGGTGGCCAGCACATGGGCGACCTCGGACGCGCCGATGCCGAAGGCCAGAGTCCCGAAGGCGCCATGGGTCGCGGTATGGGAATCGCCGCACACCAGGGTCAGGCCCGGCAGGGTCAGCCCCTGCTCGGGGCCGACGACATGCACGATGCCCTGGCGCGGATCGTTCAGGCCGATGGCGTCGAAGCCGTAATCGTCGGCGTTGTGGCGCAGAAGATCGATCAGGCGGGCGGCGTCGGGATCGGCGATCGGCTGGCTGCGCGCGTGGGACGGCACGTAATGATCGGCCACGCCAAAGGTCAGGTCGGGGCGGCGGATCGGACGGCCGGTCCCGGCCAGCATGCCGAATCCATGGAAGCCGCCGTCATGCACCAGGTGACGGTCGATCCACAGCAGATGGGTCCCGTCATCGCGCGCGACAACGACATGGGCGTTCCAGATCTTGTCGAACAGGCTCAGAGGTTGCGGCATGGGCGCAACATTGTCCGCCCCCCGCCGGTTGGCAAGCCAATTGCCGGATGGCGCGCGGCGTCAGTGCCGGCGCCGCGACATCATGGCCGGCCAGCGCGACGGCGAGACGCCACGGCCTTTCCAGAACAGGCGCAGGCCGACCACGCAGTCGGGCAGCACGGTTTCTCCCTGCTCGATCAGCCGGTCCAGCATGTCGTCGGGCATGTCCAGATCGCCCCCCGACCCGGCCGGCATGGCCTGGCCGGCGATCGCGGCGATCGGGATCAGCAGGGACGCGGTCTCGTCACGGGCGAGCACGGGTCCCCACGCCCTGGGGTTCAGCGCGACGGCCTGCATGAAGCCGGCGGCCCAATCCTCGGTGATGGTGGTGCCGCCCACATCCTGCCAGAAGACCGGTGTATAGGCAGGGGGCGTGGCGTCCAGACCGACGGCGATTTCCTGGAAACGGGCGGCGATGGTGTCCATCACCATGTCGGCCTCGGCCTGGTCCGAGAATGCGGGCTCGTCATCGTCCCACACCAGGGCCAGCCATTCCTCGGGGTCGGCGCCGGCGGGTCCGGCGATCAGGCCGGCCATGAAGCCATCCAGCTCGGACAGGTCCATGCAGCCATCCGGTGCGCGGTCCGACGCCAGGAATGCGGCAAGTGCGTCGAGGTCCACCATGCGGGTGCTCCTGCCGGCCGGATGCATCGCTGATCCGGCCCCGGCCGAGCCGTCCGGAGGTCGTCCAGGACATGTGATTCGTCACAACGGTTCGGCTGCCAGCTTGTCAGGGCCGGCACGTCGCGTTATGGCGGTCTGCCCCGCCTGCGCATGTCGGGGATGAGTTTGCCGCAAGGAAAGGAGCCGGACAATGACCAGGTCGGTCGCTGTGGTACTGCTTGGTTGCACCGTCTCGCTTGTGGCCGGGTGCGATGGGTCATGGACTACGAATTCTGCGCCTGGTTCCAGCGTGCAGTTCATCGCCGCGAACAGCAGCACGGTCGTGATCGACTATGCCCGCGGCGTGAACACCGAGCTGGACATCGCCAGGCAGGTCGCGGTCGAGAAATGCGCGCTGTTCGGCGGCAAGGCAGCGGTGCTGGAAAGCCTGAACACGGTCGCCGGCGGCAAGGAACGGGCGAGCTTCCTGTGCAGATAGCAACACACCCCTGATAATCCCGGGGCCGGGGCCGTTCTCCGGCTTTCGTTCCGGCCCCGGCAGGTTTCGCCCAACCGGGCTCACGCGGACGATCAGGCCAGCAATGGGCCTGCCTGGTCGCGCGCACCCATCAAACCCCGATCTCGTCAACAACATTTCGGCATCCGGCGGTTTTGACATTTTATTGTGATGCCTGTGTCAGTTCGTCAGGCTAATGAAACTTCCTCGAAACAAGCGAGGGAGATGACGACGATGACCCTGGGCAATGTCCTGAATACGGCGATCGGCCTGATGCTGGTCTACCTGCTGCTGAGCATGATCGTCAGCTCGGTGCAGGAATCGATCAACACATTCCTGAACAAGCGGGGAGAAGACCTGTTCACCGGCATCAGCGCGCTGCTGGCCAGCAACCAGGGCGCGTCTTCGGTCCTGGACACCGTTCTGCATCATCCGGTCATCAACAGCGGCGAAAAAGACAAGAAGCCATCCTATGTGGCGGCGCGGAGTTTCTCGACCGCGGTGCTGGACGTCCTGCAGACGGGATCAGCGGCGACACCATTGGACCAGATCCGCCAGACCGTTGCCGACCTTCCCGAAGGCGATGCCCGGACAGCGCTGGTCGCCTTCGTCAAGGAGGCGGGCGACGATCTCGATGCATTGAAGAAGCGTATCGAAATATGGTTCGACGATTCCATGGACCGCCTGTCGGGCACCTACAAACGCCACATCCGACGCTATAACTTCCTGCTCGGCGCCGCGTTGACCGTCGCCCTGAACGTGAACACCTTGCAGATCGGCGCGACGATGTGGCACTCACCGGCCGCCCAGCAGGCGTTGGCCGACGCGGCGGAGCGGGCGATCAAGAACGATCCGAAAGCGGCGACCGATACCGTCGACAAGCTGGTGGGCGATCTTCTCGCCTTTCCGCTGCCGATGGGATGGTACGCGGATCAGCAGGTGTGCAGGCAGATCGGCCTGCCAGTCGATATGGCAACGAAAAATTGCCTGGAAACCACCGGGATCTGGATCGTTGCGATCGTCAAGCTGTTGCTGGGCTGGCTGATCACCATGCTCGCGGTGTCTCTGGGTGCGTCCTTCTGGTTCGACACCCTGAAGAACGTCATGAACATCCGCGCCGCCGGTCCGGTCCCGCCGCGTACCGGTCAGCCGCCGGCCAGGACGTCGTGACCTGAACCGGTCCGCAAGACGCGCCATGCTCCGGCCTGGCCCGTCTTGCGCGCGGTGCGGCGGATCACTCCGCGGTCCATCCGCCGTCGATCACCAGGCTCTGCCCGGTCATGAACGCCGAGGCATCCGACGCCAGGAACACCACCCCGCCCGCCATGTCATTCGGCGCGGCGAAGCGGCCCATCGGCGTGCGGTCCAGCATGCGCTTGCCGTGCACATCGTGCGTCAGCAAGTCGTGCGTCAGGTCGGTGTCCACCCAGCCAGGCGCCAGCGTGTTCACCCGCACCCCGCGCCTGGCCCAGTCGATCGCCAGCGCGCGGGTCAGCATTTCCACCCCGCCCTTCGATCCGCAATACGGCACCGACCGCGGCAGGCCGTTATGCCCGGCGACCGAGCTGACATTGATCACCGATCCGCCCTCACCGATCGCCGCGCCCAGATATTTGCAGCACAGGAACGTCCCGGTCAGGTTGATGTCGATGATGTGCTGCCATTCCGCCAGGGTGGTGCGCTCGATCACCTTGAAGATGGGATCGACGCCGGCATTGTTGACCAGCACGTCGATCCGGCCGCATCTCGCCATCACGGTGTCGCGCAGCGCGATGACCTGATCCTCGTTCGAGACATCACAGGCGATCGCCAGGGCACGATCGCCCATCGCGGCGGCGGCCTCGTCCAGCACCGTCTGGGTGCGTCCGGAGATCACCACCGTCGCGCCGTGGCGGTGCAGCCCCTCGGCCATGCCGCGGCCGATGCCGCGGCCGCCGCCGGTGACGATGCAGACCTTGCCGGTCAGGTCGAAATCCCTGGGCATGGCCGCCGGCCCGCTCACCAGTTCGCTCCGTTGCGCGCGATACGCTGCGCGATCGACCAGCGATGCACTTCCGACGGACCGTCATAGATGCGGAAGCCCCGCACTTCGTTGAAGATGCGTGCGACCAGGGTTTCGCTGGTCACACCCTGGCCACCCAGCACCTGCACGCAGCGATCGACCACGCGCCACACCGCTTCCGACACGATGACCTTGGACATCGAGGATTCGACCGTCCCACGCGATCCGTTGTCCAGCGTCCACGCCGTATGCAGGATCGACAGGCGGGACAGACGGATGTCCATCTCGTTGTCGGCCAGCTGGAAGCCCACCCCTTCATGGTCGATCAGCTTGCGGCCGAACAGCTCGCGCTTCAGCGCATAGGCGGTGGCGATGTCGTGCGCGCGGCGGGCGGCGCCGAGCCAGCGCATGCAGTGGGTGAGGCGGGCGGGGGCGAGGCGGACCTGGGCATAGCGGAAGCCCTTGCCGGGCTCGCCCAGGATGTCGGATGCGGGCACGCGCAGGTTCT
>CAYZKM010000054.1:0-15642 GCA_964478525.1 uncultured Bifidobacterium sp. | reverse complement strand
TCGGTCGGGATTCCGCGACCATCATCGCGGACGGTCACGCTGCCATCGCCGTTCAGCGTCAACTCGACACGGGATGCAAATCCCGCCTGGGCCTCATCGACCGCGTTGTCGATGATCTCGAAGGCCATGTGGTGCAGGCCGGAACCGTCGTCCGTGTCACCGATGTACATGCCCGGTCGTCGCCGCACGGCGTCCAGCCCCTTAAGAACCGAGATCGACGCGGCATCATACGCATCGGGGTTGTCGGGGTCGGAATCGGGTGGCGTCGCGGCGTTGTCAGACATGCCGACGGAAGGCTCCTGCGTTTGGGTTGGTACTATAGACTAGTAGCAGCTACAGCGCCGAAGCGACAGGGGGGTCAGGCCTCTCCGTCAGGAAAGCTGCGGCGGGAAAGCGAGGGTCCGCGACCAGCCGCCCCCCATCCACCCGGTACCCGGCGGCCTGGCCGGCGAGCGGAAGGAAAGTCTCTGCATCCGTCCCGGTCATGAACACCTGGGCAGGCAGCCGGACCAGCGCGTCGAACAGCGCCGCCCGCCGTCCCGGGTCCAGATGGACCGCGGGTTCGTCCAGCAGGAGCATCGGGGCAAACCCCCGCGCGGCGGCGATCAGCGCCGCGTGCGCCAGGACGACGCCGATCAGCAGGGCCTTCTGCTCGCCGGTACTCGCCTGTGCCGCCGCCGTGCCACTCGCCGCGTCCGAGAGCAGCATGTCGGTGCGATGTGCTCCCAGCGCAGTGGTCGCCGACGCCTGGTCCCGCGCCCGGTTCGCCTCCAGCCTGGCACGCAGCCAATCCTCGACCGTCAGCGCCGGTGCCACCGCCAACTGCTCGGCAATCGCACAGGACAGGCCGATCCGTGCCGCGGGAAACGAGCCGACGATCCCCGCCGCGAGTGTCGCGTTGAGCCGGGATACCAGCCCGATCCGGGCGGCCGTCGCGGCGACGGCATGGCGCGCCATCGAGTCTTCGAGCCCGGCCAGCCAGGCGCGATCCTGACGTTCGGCCGCCAGCAGCCGGTTGCGGCTGTGCATGGCAGCGTCATGCGCCGCCATCTCGCGCGCATGACCCGGTTCCAATGCCCAGACCAGACGATCCAGGAACCGGCGGCGGCCCGACAATCCTTCAAGAAACAGCCGGTCCATCTGTGGCGTCAGCCAGGTGGCGGCGATCCGGGCCGCGATATCGGCCTGCGTCCGCGGGGTGGTGCCGTCCATACGAAATACGCGCCGGTCCGGCCGTCCCTCGGGGGCAACCCCGGTACCGATGTCGACCGGGCCCGATCCGGTCTGAAATCTACCCGCGACGGCCCAGGGGCCGGTGCCGCCCTGGCGCGGCAGTTCAGTGGTCCTGGCGCCACGCAGCCCGCGGCCTGGCACAAGCAGCGAGATGGCTTCCAGAAGGTTGGTTTTCCCGCTTCCGTTCGGGCCGTACAGCACGCTGATCGTCGCGGCCGGGCGCCAGGTCAGCGCGGCGTAGTTGCGAAATTCGGTAAGGACCAACCGTTCAAGGCACAGCACCGAAGGAAGATGGCAGCCAAGCTCGGCCAGGTGAAGGCCCGGCGGTTCAGCGGACATCCCGCCGCCACAGGAACGCAGCCGTGACCGCGCCGGCCAGGGAAAAGGCCAGCCCGGCCCCGAACACCGCCTGGTGGTTGTCGCCCGCCCAGGCAAACAGAGCCGCCAGGCCGAATGCGACGACCGTCTGCACCACGCCGAACGCGGCCGTGCACCGGACCCATAGCTGCACGGCGTGATCGGGGGCAATCTCCCGCGCGACCGTCAGGGTGACGGTGCTGACCCCGACGGCAGCGAAGCCGGCCATCGCCGCCGCCGCCCAGATTGCGCCATCCAGCGTCACCAGGGTCAGGGCCAAGGCCAGCACCTGCATGCCCATCCAGGTGACCAATGTCACCTTGCCGCCCAACCGGTCGGTCACCCGGCCGCTGAAAATCCCACCGCCGACACCGACCAGCCCGAACACCAGCCAGGTCATCGCGCCCGCGGTGATCCCAAGGCCCCGACCACGCGCCGCGAGGTCCGCCAGATAGACCATCGGCGGCACCATTCCGGCACTGTGCAGTGCGTAGGTGGCGATCAGCAGCCTGGCGCGCGGCACGCGATCATGCTGACGCTGCCCCAACGATGGCAGGTCAGGCCATCGCGGTCGCGCCACCAGCCACAGCAGCAGCACCGCGCCGGACAGGGCCGCCCAGGTCGCGGAGATGCCGGCGGGCAGCACCGCCGGCACCAGCAGGGCGCCAGCCGCAATGCCGGACCCGATGCCCGCCAGGACGATTCCGCCGGCGACACCCCGCAGGCGCAGCGGCACACTGGCCTGGCTCGCCGGTCCGGCCAGCGCCATGACCAGGCCGCCGCCGATCCCGGCAACCGCGCGCGCGGCCATCAGCCACCAGAACCCGCCATTCCACGCACAGGCCGCCAGCGACGCGGCGATCACGGCCATCCCGGCGTCCAGCGTGCGTGGCACCCCGATCCGCAGGGCGGTCGGCCGTCCCAGCAGCGTGCCGATCAGATAGCCGCCCAGCGCCGCCGCGCCCAGCGCGCCTGCCTGCCCGCCAGTTGCCCATCCGGCCTGCACCATCGCCGGAAACAGCGGCACATAGGCGAAACGCGCGAGCCCGTTGCCGGAACAGGTGGCCGCGGCAGCAGACAATGCGGGGCGCAGCAGGGACAGGCTCAAGTCGACATCCGCAGAAAAAGAAACTCCCCCGATCCGGGCGGATCGGGGGAGCACGTTCTGCCGCAGATCGGACGCGAGCGCTACTTGATGCGGCCCATCGCACGCAGCTTCTTCTCCACCGTGCCGAACATCCCGGTGTAGGGAACCGCCGTGTCGAGATCGCGGATCTTGTCCAGGCTCTGCTGGATCATCTCGATGGTCACGGGTTCGGCCGGATCGAACTGCGCCCCATCCGTGACGAAGTACTGGACCCGGGCATAGCCACCGGCCGTCGCCGCCATGATCTCCCCGTTCTGGTCACATTCCTCGCTGCACAGCCATGCCACCATGGGGGATACCAGCTCGGGCTTCATCCACTGTCCGACATCCGGCGGCAGCAGGGTTTCGGTCATGCGGGTCCAGGCCGACGGCGAGATCGCGTTGCAGCGGATGTTGTACTTCGCGCCTTCGTGGCGCAGCACGTTGATCAGGCCGTTCACCGCCATCTTCGCCGCGCCATAGTTCGCCTGGCCGAAATTGCCGACCGTTCCGGAACCCGACGTCGTCACGACAATGCGTCCATACGCCTGCTTGCGCATGATCGGCCATGCGGCCTTGGTGCAGTACGCCGTGCCGAAATGGTGCACCGCATTGACGATCTCGTACTCGTCGAGCGTCATGTTGACGAACGCCTTGTCGCGCAGAATGCCGGCGTTGTTGACCAGGATGTCCAGCCGGCCCCAGGTATCCATCGCTGTCTCGATGATGCCCTGCGCCGCCTTGGCATCGGAAACCGACCCATACGAGGCGACCGCTTCACCGCCGGCGGCCTTGATCTCGGCGACCACCGAGTCGGCGACGGCATTCGCGCCGCCGCTGCCGTCGACCGCTCCACCCGGGTCGTTCACCACGACCTTGGCACCACGGCTGGCCAGCAGCATCGCATGCGAACGGCCCAGACCGACACCGGCCCCGGTGACGATGGCGACGCGGTTGTCGAAACGAATCATCGTTCAAGCTCCTTTCAGGATTTTCTGCACGTATGCTCCACCATCGGCGATCGCGCGCTTTCCCGCGCCCAGGACCGGGTGGAAGATGTGCCAGATGTGGATCATCTCGGGCCACACCTGGAGATCGACCGGCACGTCGGCCATGCCGGCAAGGCGCGCCAGTTGCAGGCTGTCGTCTAGCAGCGTCTCGCAGGCACCGACCTGGATCAGCAACGGCGGCAGGCCCTTCAGATCGCCGTGGATCGGGGCGGCATAGGGCGAACGCGGATCGGCGCTGCCCAGATAGGTCTGGGCCATGAACAGGATCGTCGCCTTCTGGACCGTCGGATCGGTCTCTGCGCGATCGGCGAAGGACGCGCCCAGCGCCTCCATGTCCACCCATGGCGAAATGCACCAGCCGGCGCCACAGCCAGGCAGCCCGGCATCGCGAATGGCCAGCATCGCACCGACCACCAGGCCACCCCCGGCGCTGTCGCCCGCGATGATGATGCGGCTCGGCCTGATGCCGCTGTTCAGCAGAAAGCGGTAGGCGGCAACCGTGTCGTCCACCGGCGCGGGAAACGGATGCTCGGGCGCAAGCCGGTAGTCGAGCGCCAGCACGCGAACGCCGGACTGCCGGCCGATCTCGGCCACCATGTGGCGATGACTGTCCAGCGATCCGATGACATAGCCGCCACCATGAACATACAGGATGGCCGCATCCTGTGCTGCGCCAGGTGTCGAGGTCCATTCCGCCTTCACACCATTGGCATCGACCTTGGTGACCGTGACATCGGCAGGCAGGCCAAACGCGAGCCCTCGCGCGTCGGTATTGGCCCGCATCTCGGAGATTTCCGCCGGACGGGGGCGCTGTGCGATCGCTTCCCGGATCGCACGGATTTCTGGGTCAGCCATTATTCTGGATCCTTCCTGGATACGAGAGCGGTGCCGGCCTACATTCCGGCTTCGTCCTCGATCGACATCACCTCCCGCGTACGGGTGACCCTGGGTCCCCATACCCGGTCGAACTCGGCAATCAGGTCCTTGATCGCCTGCCCGTCCATCACGGCGTTCAAGGCATCGAGCGAGGCGAACCGGTAATGCGCGCAATGAACGGCCGGATCCTGCTGGCTCCAGCCACGCCACGCCTTGCTCGCTCCAAAAGCTTTCATGGCATCGGGCAGATGTTCCGTCCGATACCAATGGTCGAAGCCCGGGCGATCGGCCGCTTGTGCGACCGTCGCCCGAACCACCAGCCAGGCGCCGGCCACGACTCAGCCCGGCGCGTACTTGCCGGTCAGCTGCGGCGTCGGACCGTCCTGACCCTTCTCCTTGCGATCCTGGCGGGTTTCCCGCAGCCAGGTCCGCTTCAGATCGTCCTTCACGTTGAATTTCAGACGGCCCAGGCCCTGCACCTCCAGCTCGACCACGTCACCATCCATGAAGCTGGACAGGCCGCGATGGTTCGTGCCGGTGGCCAGGATATCGCCAGGCTCCAGCGTATGGACCGACGACGCCCACTCGATGCAGCGGGCGATGTTGTGCGCCATGTCGTTGGTGTTGAAATTCTGCTTGCATTCGCCGTTCACCCACAGCTTTACCGGCAGGTTCTGCGGATCGGCGATCTCGTCCTTGGTGACAAGGAACGGGCCGATCGGCGCGAACGTGGCGCGGGACTTCATCGCGAAGAACCCGGCGGAGGCCAGGCCACGGGCCGATCCATCGATGAAGTTCATGAAGCCGAACACATGATCCATCGCATTCGCGGCCGAAACGTTCGACGCGCGCTTGCCGATGACCAGGGCCATCTCGGCCTCGCCTTCAAAGATCGTCGCCGGTTCGTCCGGCAGCACCATCGTGTCACCCGATCCGATGATCGCCGTCGCGGCCTTATGGAAGGCGTTGATCTGTGGCTTCTTCGGCAGCGTGCCGTTCTCCATGTAGTTCACCGCCATGCAGACGATGTTGCCCGGCTTCGGCACCGGCGGGCGGATACGCACGCCCGACAGCGGCACGCCGCCACTGCCCGACGCGGCCTCCAGCTTGCCGCGATACGCATCGAAGCGCGCGATCAGGCCGGACATCAGATCGCCTGGGCCGGTGTGCGGGATATCCGCGACCACGGCCGAGACGTCGACGATGCTGTCGCCTTTGACGACGCCGAGCCTGAAGTCGTTGAAGAAGGCGAGTTTCATGAGTTTTCCCCCCGATTGTCGACAGCGTCACGGCTGGGCCGGACCCGGCCATGACGCTGCGAAAGCCAGCAATGACGATCCAGCCTACTCCCCGGTCAGGTCCCGCAGCAACGGCAGGGCATCCCGGGCGAACCACGCGATCTGCTCGTTCCGCTGTTCGTAGGGCCCCAGCAAATCGAGCGCGATGTGGCGGACACCGGCGTCGTAGAAGCGGCGGATGGTCTCGGCCACCTGCTGCGGTGTGCCCAGCGCGCAATATCGCTGTGCGGCCTTCCGGAAATCCATCGCGTAGCGAACCGACAAGGTCTCGGTCGCCCGGTCCAGCGCAGCCTCGTAGGTCGTGTCCAGGCGGGTGAACAGCAGATGCCCGGTGCCGAACGCGATCGTGCCCCGGCCCGCCGCCTGCGCCGCGGCGTCGATGGTGGCCAGCGCGTCGCGATACATTTCGGGCGTGATGACATAGGCCAGGAACCCGTCGCCCAGCCGCCCGATGCGCCGCAGGGCCGCGTCCTTGCGGCCGGCGAACCAGATCGGCGGTCCGCCGGCCTGGCGTGGCGGCGGCAGCATCGGCACATCCGAGAACGGTCCAAAGAACTTCCCGTGGTGGCTGACCGGCTGTCCGCTGAAGAATTTGCGGATGACCTGGACGCCCTCGGCCAGCCTTGCGCCACGCTCGTTGTGGGGGATGTCGCAGGCGGCGTATTCGTTGGGGAATTCCCCGCCCACGCCGACGCCCAGGATGAACCGGCCCTCGGTCAGGTGATCCAGGGTCAGGACCTGCTTGGCGATCGGTGTCGGATGGCGCAGCGGCACCAGCAGGACTGACGTCCCCAGGGTCAGCCGCCGGCTGACGACCGCGGCCTGCGCCAGCTGCAGCATCGGGTCCAGGATCGGGATGGCGAACGAGATATGGTCGCCCGCCCACAGGCTGTCATAGCCACAGCGATCCACCAGCTGCACCAGATCCACCAGCTCATCGATTCGCGGCAGCCACGGACCGGTCGCCGGTTCGGTGCGGCGATGGATGGTCTGGATGCCGACGCGCAGCCGGGTCTCCAAGGTCAGGGTCATGGCCCGCTTCCCTCCGGTTCCGTTGTCCCCCACCATTGCAGCCTTGCGCCGCCGTCGCCAAGCTTCGGGCCAACCAATCGGCCCAATCACTCGTATGGAGGAACCCATGCCCGACCTGCTGGAATCGATCGAGGACGGTGTCGCCGTCCTGACACTCAACCGGCCGGAGGCGCTGAACGCGCTGTCGATGGATATCCGCAACGGGTTGCTGTCCGCGCTGGACCGTTACGCCGACGACGCTGCCGTGCGCTGCATCGTGATCACCGGCGCCGGGCGCGCCTTCTGCTCGGGGGGTGACGTCAAGGGCATGGGAGAGCGGGCCGCGCGGGGATACGAGGCGCGGGCGCGCGGCATCCAGTTCTCGAACTCGATTCCGATGGCGATGCGCAAGCACCCCAAGGTCATCATCGGCATGATCAACGGCGTGGCGGCCGGCGCGGGCATGAGCATGTCGCTTGCCTGTGACCTGCGGATCGCCGGGTCGTCGGCCCGGTTCACCACGGCGTTCCTGAAGATCGGCCTGTCCGGCGACTGGGGCGGCACCTGGACCCTGACCCGCCTGGTCGGCACGGCCAAGGCCCGCGAGCTCTATTTCCTCCCGGACATGGTCTCGGCCGCCGAGGCTCTGGAACTGGGCATCGTCAACAAGGTCGTCCCGGACGAACAGCTTCGCGCCGCCACCATGGAGATCGCCCGCCGTATCGCCGAACAGCCGCAGGTCGCCGTTGCCGCGACCAAGCGGAACCTGTTCGCGGCCGAGACCGAAAGCTTTGCCACGACGCTGGACATGGAGGCGTTCAACCAGGCCCGCTGTTCGCAGACCGAGGATCACCGGGAGGCTGTGCAGGCCTTCAAGGAGAAGCGCAAACCCGTTTTCCGGGGCCAGTAGGCCGATGAAAGTCCTGAACACCCTGCCGCAGAACGACCTGCGCCAGACCAGCGCATCAGCCCAGGCGTCCGAGGCGGCGGGCTATGACGCCCTGCTGTCGATGGAAAACAAGCACGACCCGTTCCTGTGCCACGCGATCGCCGCCGTCAGCACCGACCGGATCGAGCTGGGCACCAATGTCGCCATTTCATTCCCGCGCAGCCCGATGGTCGTCGCCAATCTGTGCTGGGACCTTCAGAACGCGTCGCGAGGGCGGTTTGTCCTGGGCCTCGGGCCGCAGATTCGGCCGCATAATGAAAAGCGGTTCAGCGTTCCCTGGACCGCCCCGGCACCACGGATGCGGGAGTATGTGCAGGCGTTGCGGGCCATCTGGACCAGCTGGGAGAAGGGAACCCCGCTCGATTTCCGCGGCAAGCACTACACCTTCACCCTGATGCCGCCGTATTTCATGCCGCCATCCACCGGCCAGAAGATGGTCCCGGTGACCCTGGCGGCGGTGGGCGAGCACTCCCTTCGCATGGCCGGAGAGGTCGGCGACGGCGTCCGGCTGCATCCGTTCTGCACGCGCCGGTATATGGAGGAGGCGATCCTGCCGCGTCTGCGCGAGGGCATGGCTCGCACCGGCCGGGAACGCGCGCATTTCGAGATTACCGGCGGCGGCTTCATCGCCACGGGAAAGGACGAGGAAGCAACGGCCCAGCAGTTCGAATGGGTGCGCGGGCGGATCGGCTTCTATGGCACCACGCCCAGCTATTGGCCGGTGTTCGAGATGCACGGTCTGGGCGATCTGGGCCGCGAGCTGAACCAGATGTCCAAGCAGGGCAAATGGGCGGAACTGGCCGGGCGTGTGCCGGATGACGTGGTGCACCTGTTCACCGCGGTCGGCACCCATCAGCAGATCGCCGCACGGATCGCGGCGCGGTTCGGCGGCCTGTCCGACGCCATCAGCCTGCGCGGCGATGCACCGGCCGCGGGCGCTGAAATCCCACCCGATGTGATCCAGGACGTGAAACGGATCGAGACCCCTTTCCAAGGCTACAAGACCGCCTGGTAGACGACGGAACGAACCGGATGGGGGCGCGGACCGCCCCCTTCCTTGACAGCCCGTGACGCCACAGCTACGCCCCCGCGCCATCCTGGCCCTCAACCGACTGTAGTCGGAGCCCGATTCGATGCCTGTTCATGCCTTTATTTTCCCAGGACAGGGCAGCCAGTCCGTCGGCATGGGACGCGATCTCGCCGCCGCATTCGCCGCCGCCCGGGAAGTGTTCGAGGAAGTCGACGAGACCCTGAAGCAGAAGCTGTCGAAGCTGATGTTTGAAGGTCCTGGCGAGGAACTCACCCTGACCGAGAACACCCAGCCGGCCCTGATGGCGCATTCGCTCGCGGTGCTGCGCGTGCTGGAGCGGGAAGGCGGGTTTTCGCTGTCCGACAAGGCGCTTGTGGTCGCGGGCCATTCGCTGGGCGAATATTCCGCCTTAGCCGCCGCGGGTGCATTCTCGGTAGCGGACGCCGCTCGGCTGCTGAAATTGCGTGGCCAGTCGATGCAGAAAGCGGTTCCGGCCGGTCTTGGCGCGATGGCCGCCCTGTTGGGCGCCGAGATGGCGCAGGCCCAGGAGATCTGCGAGGAGGCCGCCCCCGTCCCGGACAGCCCGGCCAACGCGCGCGAGGTCGTGGAGCCGGCGAACGACAATGGCGGCGGCCAGGTCGTGATCTCGGGCCACAAGACCGCGGTCGAGCGTGCCATCGAGATCGCCAAGACCAAGGGAATCCGGCGGGCCATGCTGCTGCCGGTGTCCGCGCCGTTCCATTGCGCGCTGATGGCGCCGGCCGCGGACGCGATGGCGGAAGCCTTCAGCAAGACCGCGCCGCGCCGCCCCATCGTTCCCGTCGTCGCCAACGTGTCGGCCGAGCGGGAGATGAACCCGGATGCGATCCGGGACCTGCTGGTGAAGCAGGTGACGGCCACGGTGCGCTGGCGTGACTGCGTGAACACCATGGATGGCCGGGGAGTCGACAGCTTCGTGGAGCTTGGCGCGGGCAAGGTGCTGACCGGTCTGATCAAGCGCATCGCGCCGGACGCAACGGGGGCCTCAGCCTCGAACCCGGCCGAGATCGAGGCTATCCTCAAGTCATTGTAGCCAGGAGACGGCCATGTTCCGCCTCGACGACAAGACCGCGCTGGTCACCGGAGCCTCGGGTGGCATCGGTGCCGCAATTGCCCGGGCCCTGCATGCGCAGGGTGCGATCGTCTCGCTGTCCGGCACGCGCCGCGATGCGCTTGAAGCCCTTGCGGCCGAGCTGGGGGAGCGCGCGCATGTCTGTCCCGCCGATCTGCGCGACGCAACCGAGCCGGACTCGCTGATCGAGGCGGCCGAGGCGGCCGGCGGACCGCTTCATATCCTGGTGAACAACGCCGGCATGACGCGTGACATGCTGGCACTGCGGATGCGCGACGCCGACTGGCAGATGGTGCTGGACGTGGACCTGAGCGCCCCGTTCCGCCTGACCCGCGCCGCCTTGCGTGGGATGCTGAAGCGGCGGATGGGGCGGATCATCAACATTTCCTCGATCGTCGGCGCCACGGGCAATGCCGGACAGGCCAACTATGCCGCCGCAAAGGCCGGGCTTGTGGGCATGACCAAGGCGTTGGCCCAGGAAGTCGCATCCCGCGGCGTCACGGTGAACGTAGTCGCACACGGCTTCATCGATACCGCCATGACGGCCGGCCTGCCCGAGCAGCAGCGGACGAAGCTGTCGGACTCCATTCCGCTGGGCCGTCTGGGCCAGCCGTCCGACGTTGCCGCTGCCGTCACCTACCTCGCATCCGACGAGGCCGGGTGGGTCACTGGGGCCACACTGCACGTGAATGGCGGTATGGCGATGCTGTAAGGGGGCGGTGGCCCCCCGTCGGCCTTCCTTCGGGGAAGGAAACCATGCTAAGCGGCCCGCAGTTGCGTCCGGCGCGGGTCTGCGTCACATCCGGGCATCCGCCCGGACTGTCAGAAAGCCCGGACGGTATCAGTTGAGCGGACCCTAGCGCAGGAGTTGCGGAACCGATGAGCGACATCGCGGACAAGATCAAGGCAATCGTTGTGGAGCATCTGGGCGTCGAGGAGAGCAAGGTCACTCCCGAAGCCTCGTTCATCGATGACCTCGGCGCCGACAGCCTCGACACGGTTGAACTGGTCATGGCATTCGAGGAAGCCTTCAACGTCGAAATCCCGGAAGACGCGGCCGAGAAGATCGCCACAGTGAAGGACGCGATCGAATACATCGAGAAGCAGGGCAAGGCCGGCTGATCACGGCAAGCGCGAGAGGGTCTGCAGCGATGCGGCGTGTTGTGGTGACGGGCATGGGGATCGCCTGTCCCCTCGGAATCGGGGTCGAGCACGTCTGGCGGCGCCTGACCAATTCCGAGTCGGGGATCACGGCGATCCAGTCCTTCGATACGAAGGACCTGGCGTGCAAGGTGGCCGGCCAGGTGCCCATGGGCTCCAAGGCGGACGGCAAACTCGATATCTCTGAATGGATTCCGGTCAAGGATCAGAAGAAGATGGATCGCTTCATCCATCTGGCACTGGTCGCCGGGTCCCAGGCTGTTGAAGATTCCGGCTGGATACCGGACTCCGAGGAAGATCGCTGCGCGTCGGGCGTGATGATCGGTTCGGGCATCGGTGGCCTGAACACGATCGCCGAGGCAGCGGTTCTGATTTCGCAGGGCAAGGCCCGGCGGATCTCACCGTTCTTCATACCCTCGGCACTGATCAACCTCGCCTCGGGCCATCTCTCGATCAAATACGGCTTCAAGGGTCCGAACCATTCCGCCGTTACGGCATGCGCCACCGGCGTCCATGCCATCGGTGACGCCGCGCGTCTCATCATGCTCGGCGATGCCGACGTGATGGTCGCCGGCGGCGCCGAGGCCGCGGTGTGCGAACTGGGGATCGCCGGCTTCTGCGCGTCCCGCGCCCTGTCCACCGGGTTCAACGACCGCCCGGTCGAAGCATCCCGGCCATGGGACAAGGACCGCGACGGCTTCGTCATGGGCGAAGGGGCGGGGGTTGTCGTGCTGGAAGAGTATGAGCACGCCAGGAAGCGCGGCGCCAAGATCTATGGCGAAGTCGCGGGCTATGGCATGTCGGGCGATGCCTATCACATCACCGCCCCGGCCGAAGGCCACGACGGTGCCTTCCGGTCCATGCGCTCGGCCATGCGGAACGGCGGCATCGATGCCGCCGACATCCAGTACGTGAACGCGCACGGCACCTCGACCCCGCTGGGCGATGACCTGGAACTGGAAGCGGTCGAACGTCTGTTCGGCGACGCGGCCAAGGGCCTTGCCATGTCGTCGACCAAGTCCGCCACCGGCCATCTGCTGGGCGCGGCCGGCGCGATCGAGGCGATCTTCTCAATTCTGTCGATCCGGGACGGGATCGCCCCGCCGACCCTGAATCTGGAGGAAGCGAGCAAGGAAAGCGTCATCGACCGGGTTGCCAAGACCGCGCAGGAACGGAAGATCCGCGTCGCGCTGTCCAACAGCTTCGGCTTCGGCGGGACCAACGCGTCTGTCATCTTCCGCGCCGCCGCCTGACGCTTCCCCCGACCGGCCGCCGGGCCGGCGCAAACGGGGAATAGTGACCTGCACGATCGTTGCACTCGCCCTTCTGGTGGGCGGGGCAACGATCGGCGGGCTCTGGGTCCGCTCTCTTCCCGACCGCCCCGGCCCCCTGACTGAAGACCGGGACGTCGTCATCGCCCCTGGGGGGGTGGCCGAAGTCTCGGAAACCCTGCAACGCGCGCAGGTCATCGACAGCCCGCTCCGCTTCAAGGTTCTGGTCTGGCTGACCCAGCAAGAAGGCAGCCTGCGCGCCGCGGAGTTCGCCTTCCCGGCACACGCCTCGCTGCGCCAGGTGGTCACGATCCTGCGCACGGCGCGGCCCGTGGATCATTTCGTCACGATCCCCGAGGGTCTGACCGCCAGCCAGGTCAAGGCCGTGCTGAACCGGGCACAGGCGGCCGCCGGTACCGTCGAGACCATCCGGGAGGGCAGTGTCCTTCCCCAGACCTATGCGTTCGAGCGTGGCCTGGCACGAACCGCGATTCTGGCACGCGCGCAGGCGGCGATGGATCGCGAACTGGATCAGGTCTGGTCCTCCCGCTCCGCCGACCTGCCGATTGCCTCGCCGCGCGAGCTGCTGATCGTGGCGAGCATCGTGGAACGCGAAACCTCCCGCGACGACGAGCGGGCTCGGGTGGCGGCCGTGTATCTGAACCGGCTGCGGATCGGGATGAAACTGCAGGCCGACCCCACCGTCGTGTTCGCGGCCAGCGGTGGATCGGGGGTTCTGGATCGCAAGATCAGCCGTGGTGACCTGGATCGGGATGATCCATACAACACCTACCGCAATGCCGGGCTGCCACCGGGACCGATCTGCTCGCCGGGTGGCGCCAGTCTGCGTGCCGTGGCGCATCCGGCCAAGACCGACGATCTGTTCTTCGTCGCCGATGGTCAGGGCGGGCATGTCTTTTCCCGCACCGCCGACGCTCATGCCCGCAACGTGGCCCGCTGGCGGTCCCTGACATTTCCGACACCGCCCCAGCCGACGGCCAAGGATTAATGGCCAAGGATTAATGGAAGGAGATATTCAATGACCGGGAAGAACTCGCCCCTGATCAGCCAGGCCGCCGCTCGGGCCACGCCGCTTTCAGGCGGCAGGCTGTCGGCGTTGATGAAAGCCCATGGCAGTATGGAGTTGCGCTGGTACGCGCCGAAGGGTGCGGACCCCCAGGTCCCGCACGACAAGGACGAGGTCTATGTCGTCGCTTCCGGGTCGGGCCAATTCGTCTGTGGCGATACCAGGGTCGCGTTCGGGCCGGGCGACGCCTTGTTCGTGCCGGCGCACGCGGTGCATCGGTTCGAGGCGTTCTCCAGCGATTTCGCGACCTGGGTGATCTTCTACGGCCCGGCCGGTGGCGAAAGCCCCTGAGGCAGCAGCCCCAGCCGGTACAGGAATTCCCGTGCCGGCGGCACCAGCGTGTCACCGGCTTCGGCGACGAAGGCAGCCAGCGCCGGCGGTTGCAGCACGATCAGCGGATCATACTCGCCATTGCCACGCGCCTGGTGGGCGGCCAGGACGGCGGGACCGGATAGCGGCGTCGCCAGTCCGATCCCCAGATCGGTGACTCGGCTGCCCTGGTGTTCCACCGCGCACAGAGGAACCGGCTGGCCCACGGAATCGGCGGGCAGGCCGACTTCCTCGGTCAGTTCGACGAGAATCTGCCCGACCAGGTCGATGGTTCCGTCCGGGCGCAGTGCACCCCGATCGACGCTGCCCGCCGGCGGCAACTGCCACATGCCGGCCTGGTACACCGCACCGCCGGGTCGGCGTCCCATCACCACGCCATCAGCGCATCGTATCACGCCGCAGACGGCAAGCGGGCGGATGTCCAGGGCAGGTCCCAGGCTCGGGTCATCCATCTGCGCGACGATGCGGCGGAACTCGGTCATGTGCCCGGTAATCTCGAACGGCGTCATGCGATCGGCGCTGAAGACCTGGCCGTTGAAAAGCCGTCCCGCGCCGCCGGCCGCCACGCGGGCGATGGCGGCCTGCCACAATGCCTCGACCTGAACGTCGACCGCGGCGGGAAGGGGGGCCATGGCGCGGACCACCCTGGCTCGTACGTTCGGGGCGATCTCGTGCACCGTGAACCGGGCGGGAAAAGCTGTGTCGTTCATGCCTGGTCTTGCTTAATGGCGGCGAAGGGCTCGTGAGATGGCGTGGCATGCGAAAGATGATCCCATCTTCGCAGCTTCGGGCAGAAAAATCAGCCTCTGAATCCCGCGCCGGGATGTGGAGAATCTCTGTCCTGATTTCAGCTTTCCCTCCCCAGGTCGATGCGCGACAACCGGGCCAGAAGCCGATCGCGCGGAGTATCGCCATGAGCCACAGCCACGACCATGATCATAGCCACGGTCATGACCATCATCACCACGACGAGCCGCCGGCACCCGGCACGGTCGACTGGCGGCTGAACGGTGTACGGGTGATCAAGGGCGATCAGTTGGACACCAACACCGCCCAGACCCAGGGCATGAACCGTGCCGCAGCCATCAACAAGGCCCGCGTCGGCGCGCAGAAGATCTGGGCCGGCACGGTCAGCATCTATGCCAACGCCAAGACTGGCGCCCACCATCACGGCGCGCTGGAGAGCGTGATCTATGTCGTGAAGGGCAAGGCTCGCATGCGGTGGGGCGAGAAGCTGGAATTCGTCGCCGAGGCCGAGGCCGGCGATTTCATCTTCGTGCCGCCCTATGTGCCTCATCAGGAAATCAACGCGAGCAGCGACGAGACGCTGGAATGCGTCCTGGTCCGCAGCGACAACGAAGCCGTCGTCGTGAACCTGGAGATCGAGCCGGTCGAGAAGCCCGAGGCGGTCTTCTGGGTCGATCCCATCCACAAGCATCCGTAATCGGGTCGGGGGCCGCATCCCGCGGCCCGGCCCGGTCTTGAGGCAGCAGTCAGGCTGATTCTTCGCGGCCTCTTGAGCATGCGGCCAATGCGGCGGAGACTATCAGCCGAGAAGACCAGGAGGACCAGGAATGCCTGAAAGCCCCGCCGACAAGGCGATGTTCGCCCAAAGCCAGACGCGCCTGCCGCTGAACGGCATCACCGTTCTGGATCTGACCCTGGCGCGCGCAGGACCCACCGCTGTCCGCCATTTCGCTGATTGGGGCGCCAATGTCATCCGGATCGAGCCGCCCGCTTCGGATGGCGAGGATGTCGCCGGCCGTCGCCACGGCTTCGACTTTCAGAACCT
>CAYZKM010000053.1:0-15724 GCA_964478525.1 uncultured Bifidobacterium sp. | reverse complement strand
GAGCCGCTGCCGCCCTATGAACGTCCGCCGTTGTCCAAGGCCTGGCTGAAGGGCGAGACGGATGCCGGGAAGCTCGCGCTGAAGCCCGCCAGCTTCTATCCGGACGCCAATATCGACCTCCGCCTCTCCACCACCGTAACCGCGCTGGACCGTGCGGCGAAGACCGTCACCCTGGGGACGGGAGAAACGATCGGCTACGACGTCGCGATCCTGGCCACCGGTGCGCGCGCGCGCCGCATCCCGCTGCCGGGGCTCGATCTTGGCAACGTGCTGGAGCTGCGCAATGCCGCGGACGCCGACCGGCTGAAGGCCGCGCTGCGCCCCGGTGCTCGGCTGGCGGTGATCGGTGGTGGCTATATCGGGCTGGAGGCCGCCGCCTCGGCCCGCGCGCTGGGCGCCGAGGCGACGGTGATCGAGCGTGAGCCGCGCGTGCTGGCCCGTGTGGCCTGCGAGATCCTGTCGAACTTCTTCCAGGACCAGCATCGCGCGCATGGGGTGGCGATCGAGCTGAACGCGCAGGTCGCGGCGCTGGAGGGCACCGATGGCCGCATCAGTGGCGTGCGCCTGGGCGACGGGCGGCTGATCGCGTGCGACGCCGCGCTGGTGGGCGTGGGCGCGGTGCCGAACCAGGAGCTGGCGCAGGCGGCGGGCCTGGCCTGCGACAACGGCATCGTCGTCGACCACACGGCCCGGACCGAGGATCCGGCCGTGTTCGCCATCGGCGACTGCAGCCATCGCCCGCTGGCGCGTTACGACCGGCGGATGCGGCTGGAGAGCGTGCCCAACGCGCTGGAACAGGCGCGCCAGGCGGCGGCGGTGATCAGCGGCAAGGCAGCACCGGCGCACGAGGTGCCATGGTTCTGGTCCGACCAGTATGACCTGCGCCTGCAGATCGCCGGCATCCCGTTCGATACCGACCGCATCGTGGTGCGCGGTGACATTGCGGCGGCGAAGTTCGCGCTGTTCCATCTGGCCGCCGACGACACGGTGCAGGCGGTGGAGGCGGTGAATGCCTCGACCGAGTTCATGGGCGGGCGGCGCATCATCCAGCGCCGGAAAAAGCTTGCGCCGGAACGGATTTCCGATATGGCAGTGACCATGCAGGAACTGGCATCCTGACCGGCAGGAAACAAGAAAACGTCGATAGACAAGGAAGCGTCGATGCCAACGATCACCTATATCGAACACAACGGCACCGCCCATCCGGTGGAAGTGCGGGTCGGCAGCACGGTCATGCAGGGGGCGGTCGACAACAACGTGCCTGGCATCGACGCCGATTGCGGTGGCGAATGTGCCTGCGCGACGTGCCACGTCTATGTCGACGCCGCCTGGCTGGACAAGGTCGGGCTGCCGGCGGCGGGATCGCAGGAAGCCTCGATGCTGAGCTTTGCGGCCGTCACGCAGCCGGATTCGCGCCTGTCCTGCCAGATCGAGGTGACCGAGGCGCTGCATGGCCTGGTGGTCCGCATGCCGGAAGGCCAGCATTGAACGTTTCAGTCATGAACTCCAGACACGGGGAATCACGCCGATGAACGCGCCGGTCAACCTGGATCACGGCGATGACGCGATGTCGCTGCCGCTGGACCGTATCGATGTCAGCGATCCGAAACTGTACCAGAACGATGTGTATTTCCCCTATTTCGAGCGGCTGCGGCGGGAAGACCCGGTGCATTACCGCAAGGGCGGGATGTACGGCGATTTCTGGTCGGTGACCAGGTTCAAGGACATCATGCATGTCGAGACGAACCACCAGGTCTATTCGTCCGAGGCGAAGCTGGGTGGCATCTCGATCACCGACCGTCCGATGCAGTATCGGCGCGCCAGCTTCATCTCGATGGACCCGCCGCGCCACGACGACCAGCGCAAGGCGGTCAGCCCGATCGTCGCGCCGGCCAACCTGAACAACATGTCGTCGGTGATCCGCGAGCGTACCTGCCGCGTGCTGGACAGCCTGCCGCGCAATGAAACCTTCGACTGGGTGCAGCTGGTCTCGATCGAGCTGACCACGCTGATGCTGTCGACGCTGTTCGGCTTCCCGACCGAGGATCGCGCCAAGCTGACCTACTGGTCCGATTGCGCGACGGCGGATGTGAATGCCGGCGGGATCGTCGATTCCGAGGCGAAGCGGCTGGAGATCCTGGGCGACGCGCTGCGCACCTTCACCGCCATGTGGCACGAACGCAAGGCGCAGGCCCCGGGGTACGACCTGATCTCGATGCTGGCGCACGCCGAGGCGACGAAGGACCTGGTCGATGATCCGATGGAGTTCCTGGGCAACCTGACCCTGCTGATCGTCGGCGGCAACGACACCACTCGCAACTCGATGTCGGGGGGGCTGCTGGCGCTGATGCGCAACCCCGCCGAATACCAGAAGCTGCGTGACAATCCCGCCCTGGTCGTCAGCATGGTGCCCGAGATCATCCGCTGGGTGTCCCCCATCATCCATATGCGCCGCACCGCGACCGCGGACGCCGAGCTGGGCGGCAAGCAGATCCGCGCCGGCGACAAGGTGGTGATGTGGTACGTGTCGGGCAATCGTGACGAGGAGTCGATCGAGCGTCCGAACGAGTTCATCATCGACCGGGCCCGCCCGCGCAACCACATGTCGTTCGGCTTCGGCGTGCATCGTTGCGTCGGCAACCGCCTGGCCGAGATGCAGCTGATCATCCTGTGGGAGGAGATCATGAAGCGCTTCCCGCGCATCGAGCTGATGGAGGAGCCGAAGCGGATCTATTCCAACTTCATCCACGGCATCACCGAGATGAAGGTCCGCATCCCGGCATGACATTCATCGGCCAGTCGACCCGCCGGTTCGAGGATGCGCGCTTCCTGACCGGGCACGGACGATTTGTCGAGGATGTGAACCAGCCACGCCAGGCCTGGGCGCATGTCGTACGCTCCCCGCACGCGCATGCGCGGATCGTGGGGATCGACACCGACGCCGCCCGGGCCGCGCCGGGCGTGCTGGCTGTCTATACATATGCCGATATCGCCGGTCTTGGCCTGCTGCCCTGCGCCACCGCGGTCGCCACGGTGCAGCCGATGCTGGTGCCGCCGCGCCCCGCACTGGCGCACGGCCGGGTGCGCCATGTCGGCGATCCCGTGGCGTTCATCGTCGCGGAAACCGCCATCGCCGCGCGCGATGCCGCGGACCATGTCGTGGTGGACTATGACGTGCTGGCGGCGGTGGTCGATGCGCCCGATGCGCTGCAGCCGGGCGCGCCGCAATTGTGGGACGAGGTGCCGGGCAACCTGTCCTTCCGCTTCCGCAAGGGCGACCCGGATGCCGTCCGCGCCGCCTTCGCCGGTGCCGCCCATGTCGTGCAGATCGACCTGGTCAACAACCGCCTGGTCATCGCCCCGGCCGAGACACGGGCCGCCATCGCCAGCCACGACAATGGTATCTACAGCCTGTTCCTGACCGCCGCCGGCGTGCATGGCATCCGCAACCAGCTGGCGGATGCGGTCCTGCGCATCCCGCGCGAGAGGCTGCGCGTCGTCGCCCCCGATGTCGGCGGCGGGTTCGGGATCAAGAACTGCTTGTATCCCGAATGGCCGCTGCTGCTGCTGGCCGCCGAACGGCTGGGCCGGCCGGTGAAATGGGTGGAAGACCGTGCCGAGGATTTCGTCTCGACCGCGCAGGGCCGCGACAACGTCACCCATGCCCGCCTGGCGCTGGACCGCGACGGCCGCTTCCTGGGCCTGGATGTCCATACGATCGCCAATCTCGGTGCCTATATGTCGGGCGGCGGACCCGGCAGTTCCACCAACGCGCCGTCCGCGGCGATGGGCGGCGGCTATGTCATCCCCGCCATCGCGATGGATGTGCGCGCCGCCTTCACCAACACCGTGCCCATCGATGCCTATCGCGGCGCCGGCAAGCCCGAGGCCAACTACCTGATCGAGCGTCTGATCGACCTCGCGGCCCGCCGATGCGGGTTCGACGCCACCGATCTGCGCCGGCGCAACGCGATCGCCACCTTCCCCTATGCCAAGGCGCTGGGCACCACGGTCGATTGCGGACGCTTCGCCCTGAACATCGACGATGCGCTGCGCGCGGCCGACCATGCCGGCTTCGCCGCCCGCAGCGCCGGGTCGCGGGCGCGGGGGATGCGGCGCGGCATCGGCATCACCTGCTTCCTGGAAACCGCGCGCGGCGCGCCGAACGAAGGGGCCGAGGTGCGATTCCAGCAGGACGGCAAGGTCGCGCTGCTGATCGGCACGCATTCCAACGGGCAGGGGCACGAGACATCCTATCCGCAGATCGCCGCCGACCTGCTGGGCCTGCCGCTGGACGCGTTTCATTACATCCAGGGTGACACACGGGAAATCCCCGAAGGCAACGGCCATGGCGGGGCGCGGTCGATGCATATGGGCGGGGCCGCGCTGCATCGCGCCATCGGCATCGTGATCGCCAAGGGAACCGCCATCGCCGCGCGCCTGCTGCAGGCATCGCCCGAGCAGGTGGCATTCGTGGCCGGGCGCTTCGTGGTCCGCACCATCCCCGAACGCAGCATGGACCTGATGGCGGTGGCCGCCGCGGCGCGCGATCCGGCCAACCTGCCCGACGGCATGGCCCCGGGGCTCGATAGTTATATCTGGAACGAGCTGGACATCATCACCTTCCCCAACGGCTGCCACGTCGCCGAGGTGGAGGTCGATCCCGAAACCGGCGCGGTGCGGCTGGACCGCTATACCGCCGTCGACGATTTCGGCACGATCATCAATCCGCTGCTGACCATCGGGCAGGTGCAGGGCGGGGTGGCGCAGGGCATCGGCCAGGCGATGCTGGAACACACGGTCTACGATCCCGGCTCCGGCCAGCTGCTCAGCGGGTCGCTGATGGACTATGCCCTGCCGCGCGCGGACGACCTGCCCGACCTGAACATCATCCTGACAGGTGTCCCGACAAACGCCAATCCGCTGGGCGTGAAGGGATCGGGCCAGGCGGGGGCCATCGCCTCACCGCAGGCGATCATCGGCGCGATCACCGATGCGGTGGGGGTCGATCATATCGACATGCCCGCAACGCCTGAACGCGTGTGGCGGGCGATGCGCCAGGCCCCCCCGCGCGCCGCCGGAGGCTGAACCCCGGCCGCGGGTCAGAACCACGAGGATTTGTCGACCACGTTCCGCAACGCCCGCCCCGCCGCGAAGGCCTGGCAGTTGTCCACCACGATCTGGAAGCGCCGGTCGTCCAGGTACGGCCCGTACCCCGCCATGTGCGGGGTCATCAGCACGTTCGGCGTCGTCCACAGCGGATGATCGGCGGGCAGCGGTTCCTGCTCGTACACATCCAGCGCGGCACCGGCGATGTCCCCGGCCTGCAGCGCCGCGACCAGGTCGTCCAGCTTCGTGGTCATGCCGCGGCCGATATTGATGAAGAACGCCGATTTCTTCATGCGCTGGAAGCGGGCGCGGTGGAACAGCCCCTCGGTCGCCGGCGTGTGCGGCACCGTCAGGATCACGAAATCCGCGCGCGGCAGCAGCGCGTCCAGGGCGGCCGGCGGATGCATCTCGGCCACGCCCTCGGGCTTGGACCCCCGGCGCGCGTCGGTCGCCAGCACCGTCGTGCCGAACGCCGACAGCAGCCGCGCCGTCTCGGCGCCGATGCCGCCCACCCCGACGATCAGCGCGGTCGCTTCCGGCAGGTGCACCACGCCCTGGTTGTCGGTGGGCTTCTTCCATTCCCGGCGCAACTGCTGCGGTATATACACATGCAGCCCGCGCGCGAAGGACAGCACGAACGACATGATGTGCGCGCTGATATGGTCGTTGAAAATCTCCCGGAAGTTGGTGACCACCAGCGGATGCGCGATCAGGTCGGGATGATAGTATCCCGCCGCCGGGGCGGCCTGCGGGGCCTGCAGCCAGCGGATGCGCCTTGCCTTCGCCAGCAGATCCTGCGTCAGCCAGCCGAACGCGGCATCCGCATCGGCGATCTCGCGCCCGGCGGTCTCGGCGTCTTCCGCGACCACCACGCGGACGTCGGGCACCATCTGGGCCAGGCGGCGGCCCCACGCGCGCGTGGTGTCGGATTGCGGCGGCAGCATCACGAACTTGAACGAGTTGGCTCCCGACATCGTCTGTCCTTCCGGCATTGCTTGCCGTCAGGATAGACCACATCGCCCGGTGCTGGCCATGCACCGGTGGCTATAGCGCAATACGGTCGGCGCGCCCCCGCTTATCCTTTCGCGGAGAACACCGCGGCACAGGCCTCCGGCATCGCCGGCGGCTTCGGCGGCGGGCCGGGCCTGGCCGGCGCCGGTGGGGCGTCCAGCCGGTCGAACCACCATTGCAGGGTCGCATCACAGCTGTCGCCCGGTGGCGGCGGGGCCAGGTCGCGGCATTCCGCCTGGCCCAGCGGGCAGCGGAAGGTGATGTGCATATGCGCGGCATGGGCATAGAACGGCCTGATCCGGCGCAGCCAGGACCGGTCACCGGTCACCTCGTCGCACAGTTGCTTCTTGATCGCCGGATTGACCAGCACGCGGTCCACATCCGGCAGGTTCGCGGCCAGGCGCAGCAGCGTCACTACGCCCTGGTTCCACCGCGACGGCTCCACCCCGCGCTGGTCGGGCCGCACCAGGGTGATCAGCTCGTAGCGGTCCCTCTCGGCCGCCGACAGTGGGGCGCGCGGGCGCATGTCCAGCCCGATATCCACCTCCAGCCCGCGCTGATGGCTGACATGCCCGCCCGCCATCGGCCCGCCGCGCGGGTGCGAGATGTCGCCGATCAGCAATTCGGGCAGGCCGGCGGCGCGCACCTGCCGGCCCAGCAGCGCGATACGCTCCATCGTCACCGGCGCGCCCCAGACATCGCTGACGCGCGCGCGGATGGCGACGAAGCCCTCGCCCTCGGCGGGCATCTGCACGGCACCGGCGATGCACCCGCCCAGGGGCGAGCCACCGATGATGCGCACCGGACCAGGTGCGGGGCCGCTTGCCCGGGGTCCGGCCGCACCGGCCAGGATCGCAGCCAGCAGGATCAGGAAACGATGAATCAGAACCGCCGTTCGAAAATGGTGATCACATCGCCCGGCTGCACGAAGGCCTGGCGCGAGGCTTTCCCTTCGGTCGCGTCGCCGCCGTTCGTCCGGACGACGGAAGCATACCCGTCAATCGCCCGATACGTGAAGCCACCCGCCACCGCGGCGGCCGTCACCACGGTCATGCCGGGCTGGTAGGCATACTGGCCGGGCTTGTTCACCTCCCCCAGCACATAGATCGGGCGATAGGCGATCACCTCGACCGAGACCGACGGATTGCGCAGCATATTCGATCGTTTCAGCGCTGCGCCGACCCGCGTCTCCAGCTCGGCCGGCGTGGCCCCCATCGCGCGCACCGCGCCGACCAGCGGCAGCGCGATGGCGCCGCTGTCGTTGACGCGGAACTCCCCGGTCAGCGACTCCTCGCCAAAGGTGATGATGCGCACGGCATCGCCCGCGCCCAGGCGATAGTCGGTCGCGGTGGCGGCCGGCAGCGGCGGCAGGTCGCGCCCCGGCGCGCAGCCCGATGCGGCGATGGCCACGAGCAGGACAGGCAGACGATGTGACAGACGCACGGTCAGGGCCTTCGTGCTGGATGATGACCCGACCTGCATACAGGGAGACCCCTTCGGAACGGTTAACGCGCGGGACGGATTCCGCCGTTAGCAGAGAATTAATCACCTGCTGCCACACTGGCCGCGAACGACACCGCCATCCGATCACTGACCGAGGCCAGAATAGCCGATGCTGGACAGATCCTCCGAAGCGGCAGGCGCCGATCCCGGGCGCGGGCGGATGGTGGCGATCGCCGCCGCCTCGCGCGACGAAGGCATCTCCACGCTGCGCGTCGTGCTGCTGGCCCTGCGGCGGCGGAAATTCGTCCTGCTGGCCTGCATCCTTGGCGTCCCGCTGCTGTCATGGGTGGCGCTGAGCCGGGTGACGCCGCGCTATACCGCGACCGGGTCGCTGATCTACGCGCCCAGCGAGTTCAAGGCGCCACAGCTGCAAAGCGCGCTGCGCGCCGACCCGGTGACCGAGGCGGTGATGGCGAGCCAGGCGGAGATCCTGCAAAGCCTGCACATCGCGCAGAAAGTCGCCGAACGCGGTGCCCTGTTTGACAACCCGGAGTTCAACCCGGCCCTGCGCCCGCCATCCCCCTGGCGCGCGGCCCTGGCCTGGGTCACCCATGCCCCGGCGGATGCCGAACCCGAGGGCGCGGCGCTGGAACCGCGGCTGGATGCGTCGCGCAACGCGACGATGGTCGCGGTGCAGGCGGCGCTGGTGGCGCGCCCCGTGCGGTTTTCCCACGTCATCGAGGTGAGCTTCACCGCCCAGGACCCGGTGGTCGCCGCCGCCGCCGTCAACAATGCGATGGATGTCTACGTCAAGGACCAGTACGCCGCGAAGTTCCGTGCCATCCGGCGCATGACCGACCTGCTGAACAAGCGCGCCGCCGAGTTGCGCGCCGAGGTCCGCTCGGCCGAGGACCGCATCGCCAGCTACCGCGCCGAACAGCACCTGACGCAGGGCATGCATGCCGGAATGGATGCGGAACAAATGAGCCACCTGGCCGAGGACCTGGCCCGCGCGCGGGGCGACCTCGCGAATGCCGAGGGGCGGCTCGATGCCGTGCGCGGCCGAGCCGGGGCAGCGGCACAGGCGGCGATCGCGCCATCGGTGGTGCAGTTCCGCGTGCGCCAGGACCAGCTCGCCAGCCAGATGCAGGCGCAGCAGGCGCGTCTCGGTCCGAACCATCCGGACGCCGAGGGGTTGCGCCGCCAGCTTGCGGAAACCGAGCGTGGCATCGCCGCCGAGGTCGCGCGCGTGGTCGCCGCCATCGAATCCGAACGCCGCGTGGCCGCCGAACGCGTCGGCGCGCTGGAACGCAACCTGCGGGAGGCGCAGCAGGAAGCCGCCCGCGCGGCACAGGCGCAGGTGCCGCTGAACGCGATCATGCGCGATGTCGATGTCGCGCGCGGGCAACTGCGCACGGTGCTGGAGAATCTGCAGCAGAACGCCCAGCAGGCGGCGGTCGAAAGCTCGGAAGCGCACGAGATTTCCCAGGCCCTGCCGCCCGGCCATCCCAGCTTCCCCCCCTCGGGGCGGCTGCTGGTGGGGTCGGTCGCGCTGGGCTGCTTCCTGGGCCTGATCGCCGTCTACGTCCTGCACCTGACGGACCAGACCCTGAACAGCGGCGAGGATGTGCGCAGTTTCGCCGCGATGCCCTGCTTCGCCCTGCTGCCGGAAGTCGGCCGGCGCGCGCTGGGGCGCCTGGCGATCGAGGACTATGTCGCTCGCCGCCCGCTGACCGCCTTCGCCGAACAGGTCCGGGCCCTGCGCGGCGGGCTGTGGTTCGGTGCCGACCGCCCGCGCGTCATCGCCATCACCGCCGCCCGCCCGGCCGAGGGCAAGACGCTGGTGTCCATCGCGCTGGGCCGGTCCGCCGCGCTGAGCGGCGAGCGGGTGCTGGTCATCGAATGCGACCTGCGCCAGCCCCGGCTTGCGCGCCGCCTGCACGCGCCCGGCGAGGCGGGGCTGGCGGAGCTGTTGCGCGGCGATGCACCGATGGCCGATGCCATCCAGCACGACCTGCTGAGCGGGATGCATTTCATCCATGCCGGCCGCCCCACCACCGACGCGTTCGGCCTGTTCATGTCCGAGGCCATGGCACGCCTGCTGGCCCATGTCCGCGCCGAGTACGACCTGGTGCTGCTGGACGCGCCGCCGGTGCAGGCCATGACCGAGGCGCGCATGGCCGCGGCGAATGCCGATGCCACATTGGTCTGCGTGCGCTGGCGGTCCACCCCGCGGGCGGTGCTGCGCCATGCGCTGGACCTGCTGGAACAGGCCAACGCCAATGTCGTCGGCGCCGTGCTGACGCGGGTCGATCCGCGGGCGCATCTGCGCTCGGGTTTTGCCGACGCCGAAGTATATCATCGCCGCTACCGACATTATTACCAGGGGTAGCGGGGATGCGACGACGGTTTCTGGTCACCGGCGGGGCCGGCTATGTTGGCAGCCACGTGGTCGCCGCCTTGCATGACGCGGGCGAGCGCGTGGTGGTGCTGGACAATCTGCGCACCGGCCACCGCGCCGCGGTGCCACCCGGCGTGCCGCTGGTCGAGGCCGACGTGGCTGATGCGGACGCGCTGGAGCGGGTGCTGGCCGATGGCCCGTGGGACGCGGTGTTCCATTTCGCCGCGCTGTCGCTGGTGGGCGAGAGCATGCGCGCGCCCATGCGATACCTGCTGGACAGCGGCGCGCTGGGCATCCGCCTGGTCGATGCCTGCGTGCGCCACGGTGTGCAGCACTTCGTGCTGTCGTCGACCGCGGCGCTGTTCAACGTCGACAGCCCCGACCCGATCGCCGAGGACGCCCCGATCGATCCGCAGTCGCCCTACGGCGACAGCAAATGGATGATCGAGCGTGCGCTGCTGTGGGTCGGGCGGGTGCACGGGATGCGCAGCGCCCGGCTGCGCTATTTCAACGCCGCCGGGGCCGATCCGGCCGGGCGGCTGGGCGAGGATCACCGCCCGGAAACCCATCTGATCCCGCTGGTCATCGACGCCGCCCTGGGCCGCCGCCCCGCGCTTGCGGTGTTCGGCAACGATTACCCCACACCGGATGGCACTTGTATCCGCGACTATGTCCACGTCACCGACCTGGCCGCGGCGCATCTGCTGGCGCTGGAGCACCTGGCGCGGGGCGACGTGACCTGGAACCTGGGCAATGGCGCGGGACATTCGGTGCTGGAGGTGATCCGCGCCGTGGAGCGTGTGTCGGGCCTGACGGTGCCGTACCAGGTCGTGGCGCGCCGCGCCGGTGATCCGGCGGTGCTGGTGGCGGCGTCAGGCCGGGCGCGCGCGGCTGGGTGGCGGCCGCAATACGGCGATCTGGACATGATCGTCCGCGATGCCTTCGCCTGGCGGGAACGGCACAAGGGCGGGTATGGCGGCTGAGCGGACCCGGACGGCCCATGCCCTGACCTGTTCCCTGGCCGTTGCCCTGGCCCTGGCCGCGCTGCTGTGGCCGGCGCTGTGGAACGGGTATCCCATCGTGTTCGCCGATACCGGGACGTACCTGTCCCAGGCCGTCCATCGCTATCTGGGCTGGGACCGTCCGCCGTTCTACAGCCTGGCCATCCTGCCGCTGCATCTGACGCTCAGCCTGTGGCCGGTGGTGGTGGCGCAGGCGCTGGTCACGCTGTGGGTGCTGGGCCTGACCTGGCGGGTGCTGTGCCCCGGGCCGAAGGGCCCGCGGATGGTTGCTTGGCCGAAGGGCCCGGGGATGGTCTTCTGGCCGGTGGCGCCGCGGATGGCTGTCGCGGGGTTGATCCTGGCGGGCGCGACCTGGCTGCCCTGGCTGGTCTCGGAGGTGATGCCCGACCTGTTCACCGCCTTGCTGGTGCTGGCGACCGCGCTGCTGGGGTTCGCGCCCGCTCTGCTGACGCGCTGCCAGCGTCGGGTGCTGACGGGCCTGGCGGCGTTCATGATCGCGGCGCAGACCTCGAACCTCGCGCTGTTCGCCATCCTGGCCGTGGCCGCCGTCGCGGTGGCGCGGCCCCGGCTGGCGACGGCGCTGCGCCTGGTGCTGCCGCCGGCGCTGGCGCTGGCCGCGCTGGTCGCGGTGAACCTGGCGGGGCACGGGCGGGCGTCGCCGGCGCCGTTCGGGGCGTTGTTCCTGCTGGCGCGGCTGGTCGATGACGGGCCGGCCGTTGCAGTGCTGCGCCGCGCGTGCCCAGACGCCGGCTGGGCGCTGTGTTCCCAGCTCGGGCGGCTGCCGATGAACTCGGACGATTTCCTGTGGGCGGCCGACGGCCCGGTGCGGGCCGCGGGCGGGCACAAGGCGCTGGCGGCCGAGGCCGGCGCCATCGTGCGCGCGACCCTGCGCCAGCAGCCCGGGCCGGTGCTGCGCGGGGCGGTGGCGAACACGCTGGCGCAGCTGCGCCAGTTCGCCAGCGGCGACGGGTTGCAGGCCTGGCCGGGGCAGGTCTCGCCCTGGATCGAGGCCGATTTCTCCCGCCCCGCCCAGGCCGCCTATGCCGCCGCGCGCCAGCAGAACGGCGGGTTGGCGGTGCCGGGCTGGCTGGCGCTGGCGCATCAGGTGGCCGCGCTGGGCGGGGTGGCGCTGTGCCTGCTGCTGCTGGCGCGCACGCCGCGGCTTGGGATGCCGGCGGCGGGGGTCCTGGCGCTGGTGCTGCTGGCGCTGCCGGTCAGCGCCGCGGTGACCGGCGCGCTGTCGGGCCCGCACGACCGCTACCAGGCGCGCGTGATGTGGCTGCCGCTGTTCGCCGGCCTGGCCTGCCTGGCCGAGCGGCGTGGATGAGGAGGGCGGTGGCCTGGTCGGCGGTGGAGGCCACGTGCGGCGGCGCCCTCTCCCTGCTCTCGGCGCTGGCGGTCGCGAGGCTGATCGGCCCGTCGGAGCTGGGAATCGCCGCCGCTTCCATCGCCGTGCATGTCGTGCTGTGGGTGGCGGTGAATGCGCTGTTCGCCGATGCGCTGGTGCAGATCGCCGATCTGGAGGAGGCGACGGTGGCGACGGCGTTCTGGTCCGGGCTGGGTCTGGGCGTGGCGACGATGGCGGGGCAGGCGGCGTCGGGGCCGGTGCTGGCCGCGCTGCTGGGCGATGACCGGATGGTGACGATGGCGCTGCTGCTGGCGGCGCCGCTGCCGCTGGTCGGGGTGGCGGGCGTGGCGCAGGGGCGGCTGACGCGGGCGCGGGATTACCGGGCGCTGGCGTTGCGCACCATCCTGGGCCAGGGCGGCGGCACGGCGGTCGGGGTGGGCGCGGCGCTGGCCGGCGCGGGCGCCTGGGCGGCGGTGGCGCAGCAGGCGGTCACCTCGGCGGCCGGCGCGGCCAGCCTGGTGGTGGTGGCCGGCGCCATCCCGGCGGGTCGCTGGCGGCCCCGTGCCTTGCGCGCCCTGCTGGCGGTAGGGCTGCCGCTGACCGCCAGCACGCTTCTGCAGATCGCCCGATACCGGCTGTTCGCGGTGCTGATCGGCGCCTCGGCCGGGCCGGCGGTGCTGGGGCAGGTGCACATGGCGTTCCGCCTGGTCGACACGGCGCGGGACCTGGCCTTCACCGCGCTGTGGCGGCTGTTCCTGCCCGACCTGTCGCGCTGCCGGCATGACCGGGCGGCGATGCTGGTCCGGGTGGACCGGCTGCTGCGCGGATCCAGCCTGGTGCTGTTGCCCGCCTGCGCGGCGCTGGCGCTGGCGCCGGGCCATGTGGTGACGCTGGTATTGGGGCATGCATGGCAGGATGCCGCGCGGGCGGCGGTGCCGCTGGTCGGGCTGATGGCCGTGCTGGTGCTGATGTTCCCCTCGGGCGTCGCCCTGGTCGCCCTGGGGCAGGCGCGGTTCACGCTGTATGGCAACGCCGCCGGGCTGGCCGCCGTCGTGGCGGGGGCGGTGGTGCTGCGTCCGGCCGATGCCTGGCACGCCGTGCTGCTGTGGTGCGGGGCGCAGCTTCTGGTCGTACCCTATGCGCTGTTCGTGAACGGGCGCGCCCTTGGCGTCGGCCCGCTGCGTCCGCTGCGGGCGGGCCTGGCCGTGACGGTGGTGGTGACACTGGCCTCGGCATTGGGTGGCGCCGGGATCTGGGCCGGGACGGCGTGGCACAATTATCCGTGAATGGAACGAAAGCATATGCGGATGTAATCGCCGTCCGCCATGACGGCGCCGGCGTCAGAGGCACTTGAACGCGTCGAATGGTTCGCGGCAGTCCAGGCAGCGGTGCAGCGCCTTGCAGGCGGTGGAGCCGAACGCGCTGATCAGCTCGGTGCGCGATGACCCGCATAGCGGGCAGGATGGCCGGTCTTCCCCGAACAGCGCGCGCCGGCCGGACGCGGGTGGGGGTGGGGCGATGCCGTATGCGCGCAGTTTCCGCCGGCCGGACTCGCTGATCCAGTCAGTCGTCCATGCCGGTGTCATGACGGTGCGCACGGTCGCGGCGGCAAAGCCGGCGCGCGCCAGCGCGGTCTCGATGTCCAGCGCGATCATGGTCATCGCGGGGCAGCCGGTATAGGTGGGGGTGATCACCACCCGCACCGTGTCGTCGTCCAGGCACACCTCGCGCAGCACGCCCAGGTCCTCGATGGTCAGGACCGGGATTTCCGGATCGCAGACCGACGCCACGGCCGCGCGGGCGCGGGCCAGGCGGTCGTCTACCATGTCGCGCCGGGGTGGGTGCGGGGCAGCACCTGCATCTCGGCCAGCATGTGGCCCAGATGCTCGGTGTGGCGGCCCTGCCGCCCGCCGCTGTGCATCCAGCCATCGGCGGGGCGGGCCAGGGTGGCGCGGACCAGGATCGGATCGATGATGGCGGCCCAGGAATCGCGCGCTGGCGCGGGGGCGATGGCGGCTTCGGCCGGGGCGAACAACTCCCCGGTATAGGGCCACAGCAGGTCCAGCGCGTCCTGCGCGCGCCGGTGTGATTCGGCGGTGCCGTCGCCCAGCCGGATCAGCCATTCCGCCGCGTGGCGCAGGTGATAGGCGGTCTCTTTCCGTGCCTTGGCGGCGATGGCGGCCAGGGTGGCGTCGGCTGACGTGGTGGCGGCGTTCCAGAACAGGTCGGACGCGGCGCTGACCAGGCACAGCCGAGCGATGGTGCAGGCGAAATCCCCGTTCGGCAGTTCCATGATCAGCGCGTTGCGGAACTGGTGGGCGTCGCGCAGATAGGCGAACGCGTCCTCGGTCTGTCCGGTCAACGCGCCGGCGGCGGCATACAGCGCGCGCGCCTGCCCGATCAGGTCCAGCGCGATATTGGCCAGCGCGAGTTCCTCCTCCAGCACCGGCGCTCGGCCGGTCCATTCGCTGGTGCGGTGGCCCAGGACCAGCGCATCATCGGCCAGGCGCAGGAAGACGGTGACGACAAGGGTTTCGGCGACGGTGATCGAGGTGGTGGACATCACATGTTCCCGACCTCGTCGGGCACCTCGTAAAAGGTCGGGTGGCGGTAGATCTTCGAGGCCGTGGGCTCGAACAGCGCATCGCGGTCGGCGGGGTCCGAGGCGGTGATGGCGCCGGACGGCACGACCCAGATCGACAGCCCCTCGCCGCGGCGGGTGTAGACGTCGCGCGCCGCCTGCAGCGCCATGGTGGCATCCTCGGCATGGACCGATCCGACATGGCGGTGGGCCAGGCCGTTGCGGGCGCGGATGAAGACTTCCCACAGCGGGGTCATGCGCGGTGCTCCGTCATGCGGCGTGGCGCGCCGGCGCGCGCTGGCGGGCGGCATGGGCGGCGGCGGCTTCGCGCACCCAGGCGCCGTCATCGTGCGCCTGGCGCCGCGCGGCCAGGCGTTCGCGGTTGCACGGGCCGTTGCCGGCCAGGACCTGGCGGAACTCCTCCCAGTCGATCGCGCCGAAGCTCCAGTGCCCGGTTGCCGGGTCCAGCCGCAAGGCCGGGTCGGGGAAGGTCAGGCCCAGGAAATGGCCCTGCGGGACGGTGGCATCGACGAATTTCTGCCGCAGCGCGTCGTTGGAGAAGCGCTTGATTTTCCATCGCATCGAGGTGTCGGAATGCTGCGACGCGCCATCGGGCGGGCCGAACATCAGCAGGCAGGGCCACCACCACCGGTCCAGCGCGTCCTGCGCCCTCGCCTTCTGCTGGGGCGTGCCGCGCGCCAGCGTCAGCATGATCTCGTCGCCTTGGCGCTGATGGAAGCTTTCTTCCTTGCAGACGCGGATCATGGCGCGCGCATAGGGGCCGTAGGAGCAGCGGCACAGCGGGATCT
>CAYZKM010000052.1:0-15795 GCA_964478525.1 uncultured Bifidobacterium sp. | reverse complement strand
CTGCGATGGGCCTTGTGGTCGGCCTGATTGCCGGAGCTGCTCTCGTGCATCGCGGCGTGCCGTGAAGACACTGGTCGCGCTCCACGCGGCTGGCCTGGCCGCGCTGGCCTGCGTCGGCACCGCGCAAGCGCCGGCGCCGAACGGTCGATGCTATGCGTTCGCGCTCGAGGCGCCCGGACTCAGCGTGACAGCAGACGACCAGGGGCGCTGGTTCGTATCAGACTGGCGACGCCTCGAAGCGATCGGAGATCAGAGCGACCAGACCGGGTGCGTGGCCCGACGGCTAATCGCCCTGCGATCCACACTTACGATCCGAATGAACGACGTGGCGCGGTGCTTCATGCGACGCGACGCCTCGGATGAACTGGCCGAGCGAGCGATCGCCGACGTGGTCCACCCGTGCGGCTTTTCGCGTTCCGTCACCGCCTTCAGCGAAATCTGAACCCATCAGCAAGCAGAACGAGACGGCGATGCCAACCAATCCCGACAAGATGCGCGACGCTACCCTGTTCGGATCTCCCATTCCACCGTCGTTCGCCGGGTTGTTGGAGTGGCAGTTGCGGCGAATCGAGGCAATGCGCTCGGCAATCACCGACCTGCTCGCGCTGCATGCAGAACCGGTGCCCCGCGATCTGCTGGCCGGGCTCATCACCGCGACGGAAACGCGCGACGCGCTGATGATCAGACATAAGGACGACATCGCGGACCATCTCGCGAGCAACCCGGATGTGAGGCACGGCCTGTCAGGAGTTCCGACCGCGGCTGCCCTGCCGGACCGCGGCGCAAAGGCAGCAGCGAGAGACCACCTTTCGGCCGACGCGAACGATCCGGCACCACGAAAGGTGGAACCGGACGACGTTGAGCAAGCCTCATCGTCGGAGGAGGAACTCGGCGCCGAGCCAGGAGGCGTGGTCGAGCCTGCACCGGCGGCGCTGCAGGAGCCAGATCCGGAACCGCCGCCGCCAACGATGGACGATTTACCTGCAGAGCCCGCGGCGTCAGAAACACCGGCAGCACCAGCAGACGCTCCAAGTGGGGCAGCGCCACCGACGCCTGCAGATCCGATCATTGCCGACGCCAACCTTCACGTCGTGCCGGCCTATGACAAAGACCTGGACGAGCCAGAACGGCACGGAAGTTGGGTCACGAAGCGGCGGCTCGAAATCGTGCGCCGGACCTACCTGACGAAGACCGACCGGGAAATCATGGCCGAGCTTCGCGCGACGCACGGGCCGAAGATCCCCGCCTTCCAGAACGTCGCCATCCTGGCGATCCAGCGCCTCGGCCTGCGCCGGACCGCCGCAAAGCAGCCCGCCGTCCTGCTGGATCCCGTCGCTCCTGCCGCGAAGCCGGTGGCCCTGCCGGACCAGGCTGCTCCTGCACCCGAACCAGTGGTCCTGCGGCCGAGCGTTGCTCCTGCACCAGCCAAGGCGGTCGACGCGCCGAAGCATCCCTCCATTGTTCCGGCTGCGCCGAAGCCGATCGCCAGGCCAGCCGAACCGTTCCGGACCGCGGCAACGGCGCCGGCGCAGAGGCCTCCGCGCGCGCCGGCCGAGCCGTTCGTGGCCGACTTCGAGCAGATCGCTGCCAAGGCGGGCGAATGGGGCATCTGGTTCAAGACCTGGGAGGACCTGGGCGCCATCAATCGGCACGCGGCGCGGATCGGGCACCCCGGCTTCACGCGCCGCATGCCGGTCAACCGCGTGTCGAGCAAATAGGCCATGGCAGGCGAGGGCATCTACGCCGACCTGTGGGACAAGGCCGAGCAACGCTGCGGACCGCTGGCGTCCTGGCGGCAAATGGAGCGGGACGGATTCCGTGCGCGACGCACGCTGGGCGGCCTCTTGGCCTATCACGACCTGGGGCAGGAGATCTTCGAGGAGCGCGCCGTGCCAGCCGCGCGGGTCCACCAGTGAGGGTCCGCGCCTTGCCCTTGCCGGTCAAACGATTCCTGACGCGAGAGGAAGCGGCAGAGTATCTCGGCGTCTCGGCCAGGCTGTTCGACGCCGAGGTCGAACAGAAGCGATGGCCAGATCCGATCAGACGCGGCGCGCAGGGCAGGGCCAAGACCTGGGATAGAATCGCACTCGACCGCGCCGCTGATGTGCTTTCCGGGCTCGCAGCGCCTTCTCCATCGCCCGAGACGGGAGGTATGGACCAAGCCGTCATAGAAGCCCTGGAGCGCGCCCGTCATGCCGCCACCCCGTAAGACCGGCATCAACTCGATCAGGATCAAAGGCAGGGATGGCTCGATCCGATACCGCCATTACGACCGCAAGACCGGAGCGTTCCTCTCGACCGATCGAGACGAGGCAATCGCTCTGGCAATGGGCCATGGAGCGGTGGCTACCGACCAGCCTCTCTCGACTTTCGGAGGCCTCTGCACCCACTACTTCCGATCTCAAAAATTCAAGGCGCTCGCACCGAACAGCAAAAAAATGAATGAGTTCCATATCGGACGGCTGAGAGCCAGGTTCGGCGACCTGCCTGCGGCGGCCATCACCCGCCCCGTCGTTATCGAGCTGCGTGACGCTCTGTCAGAGCGGCCATGGTACCAGAACCACATGATGAAGATGCTCCGCCTCGTCTTGCAGCACGGGGTCGACCTGGGCGTGTTGGAGACGAACCCAGCCATGCGACCGGGTGGCGTCACTCCGCCGTCGCGGACCCAGGTTTGGACCGAAGAGGAAACCTCCCGCATCATCGCGGATATCAGGCCAGATCTGAAACTAGCGGCGGCATTGATGCTGTACACGGTCCAGCGCCCGTCTGACGTGCTCGCCATGACATGGTCGCAAGTCAACATGATCGACGGACGGACCTGGATCACGTTGCGCCAGCAGAAGACGGGCGAGTTGGTCCGCTTCCCGGCGCACCGGGACCTTGAAACCGTGATCCATCAAACGAAAAGGAGAGGCCTGCTGATGATCCCATCGCCGCGAGGCCGTCCCTGGAACTACCGCAACTTTAACCTGACCTGGAAGAAGGAGATGGACAGGCTTAAGATCGTGAATGGGAAACAGATCCGAGACCTGCGCAGGACCGGTATGGTACGTATGGCAGAGCGAGGCGCGACTGCCCCGCAGATCGCCGCCCTTTCCGGCCATGCGATCGAGCGGACCGCACGTATTCTGGACGTCTACATTCCTCGCCGATCCGAGATCGCCGCGGCCGGCGTCACCGCTTGGGAGGCGGGCGACGCGCAGGGCAATGTCGTGCCAATGACCCCGCCCGTGCGCCGCCCAAGGCGCTGACCGGCTTGATTCTGTGCGTCAGGCAAGCCTGTCGGACGATAGATACGGGATGCGCATGTGCAAAACGATGCGCTAAACGATATGCAAAACGGCCTCCCAACCACGAAAAAAACATAGCTATATAGCCAACCTTTTGTATGTGGACCAAACACCGTCGGGCTTGCGATGGTCCGAGGCCAGCTTGGCCAGGAACTTGTTGTATGACACGCCGGCCGACGCGGTCAGCCCGGTTTCCGCGCGGATCATCTGCTTGATCTCGCGCGCGATCGCGGTCGCGGTCCGCTCGGGCCCGACCGCGGCGGTCACGTCCAGATAGGCCTCGTCCAGCGACAGCGGCTGGATGACCGGCGTGAATCGGGCGAACACCGCGCGGATCTGCTGCGACACCGCGCGATAGACGTCGAAGCGCGGTGGGACGAAGACCAGCGCGGGGCATTTGCGCCTGGCGGTCACCGACGCCATGGCCGACCGGACGCCGAATGTCCGGGCCTCATAGCTCGCGGCGGCGACCACGCCACGCTCCCGCGGGCTGCCGACGGCCAGCGGCAGGCCGCGCAACGCCGGGTCGTCGCGCTGTTCGACCGACGCATAGAACGCGTCCATGTCGACATGGATGATCCGGCGGCGGCCGGGGGCGGGATCGGAGTCGGGCGCCATGACCGTCACACGATAGCACGAGCCCGCCAGATTCCGCTTCCTCCCCCGGCCCCGGCGCGGCACCCTGCGCGGCACAGCTTCCGGCGCAAGCCAGTCCGGTTTCAGGGATCCCACGTGGCACCGCCCATCCTTGTGTTCGAGATGACCTGGACCGGCACGACCCATGCCCCCGGCAACGGGTCCACCATCCAGACCATCGCCTGCGCGTTTCCCGATCGCGACATCCATGTCTTCGCCGAACCGGACCATCTGCGCGAGGTGCAACGCAACGCCGCGCTGGCCGCCGATCCGCGCATCCGCTGCCACCCGATCGCCATCAGCCCGCGCTTTCCCGGCCGCACCGGCATCGTCTCGTTCCGCCGCCTGGCGCGGGAGTGCGCGACGCTGTGGGCCGGGCTGCGCGCGGTGTGCCCGTCGGGTCCGTGCCTGGTGATGCTGATCTCGGCCACCTGCACCGCCACCTTCGCCGCCGCCTGGATCGCTCGGCTGCGCCGCGGCGTCGCCGTGCAGGTCGGGCTGCACGGGAACCTGAACGACATGGACGGCGGGCGGTCGCGCAACCCGGTGGCGCGCGCGCTGGACATGCACGCCGCCATGACCGTCGATCACGGCCCGCGCGTCCGCTTCCTGGTGCTGGAACCGGGCATCCGCGCCATGCTGGCCCGCCGCGACGCCGGGGCGGCGGCGCGCACCGATGTGCTGCCGCTGCCGATCAACATCGCCGAGTTCCGCCCCGCCGACGCCGCCTGGCCGCCGGCGCCGCTGCGGGTCGGCTTCGTCGGGCAGGCGACGGCGGCCAAGGGCATCGACACGTTCCTCGCGCTGGCCGCCGATCTGAAGGCCAGGCATGGCCAGCGCATCGCTTTCCATCTGGTGGGCCGAGCGATGCCGGGGTCCGATCTGTCGCGGTTCGTGGCGCTGGAGGAGATGCCCGAGACCACGCATCTGCCGCGGGCCGAATTCACCCGCCGGCTGGCTGCGCTGCACTACGTGCTGCTGCCGTTCCAGCCCGGCTATTACGACCTGGCGGCCAGCGGGGCGCTGATCGACGCGGTGACCTGGCTGAAGCCGGTGATCGCCACCCGCGCCGGCTTCGTCGGCGATTTCTTCGCCGACGCGGGCGACATCGGCTATCTGTGCGCCGACGGAGACGACATGCGCGCGACGCTGGAAACCCTGCTGGCCCATCCTGACACCGACCGCTACGGCGCGCAGGTGGCGGCGTTGCGCGCGATGCGGGAACGGCGCACCCCGGCCGCCCTGGCCACGGCGTATCGCACCATCATCCAGACGCATTTCCCCTGGCTGGCATGATCGCGCCCGGACCGGCGCGGCGCGAGGCCCGCCATCACCCCTGACCCGGCGGAACAACCGGCTGATACGGGCGACGTCGCCGCCCGCGTCGCGCGCGGCGCCATCTGGATGGTGCTGCTGCGCGTGGCGATGCGCGTCCTGAGCGTCGTCAGCCAGCTGATCATGGTGCGCTTGCTGACACCCGCCGATTTCGGCCTCGCCGCCGCCTCGGCCGCTGTGGTGGCGATCCTGGACGGGCTGACCGAAACCTCGATGGGCCTGGCCCTGGTGCAGATGCGCGCCCCCCAGCGCCACCACTACAACGCCGCCTGGACGCTGATCGTCGCACGCGGGCTGGTGGTGGGGGCGGCGCTGTGGGCGGTGGCACCGGCGATGGCGGACTTCATGCGCGACGAGCGGATCGCGGACGTCATCCGCGTGCTGTCGATCATGCCCGTGGTCCAGGGCTTCGAGAGCATCGGCATGATCCGCCTGCAGCGGGAGCTGAACTTCCGCCGCGTCTTCATCTACCAGCTCGGCAGCAAGACCGTGGGCTTCCTGGTCGCGCTGCCGCTGGTGTTCATCTATCACAATTACTGGGCGCTGGTGCTGGGCGGGGTCGTCGCGCGCGTCGTCATGGTGCCGCTGTCCTATGTGATCGCCCCCGCCCGCCCCGGCCTGTCGCTGCGCGGCATCGGCGAGATGTTCAACTTCTCGAAGCTGCTGCTGCTGACCAATGTGCTGACGATGGCGGATGCCAGCCTGATGACGATGACGCTGGGCCGGCTTGGCACGCTGCGCGAGGTCGGGCTGTACCAGGTGTCCAACGAGCTGGCGTCGCTGCCGGCCAGCGAGATCGCGGCGCCGATCCGTGGGCCGATGTACGCCGGCCTGGCGCGCGTGGCCGAGGATGCGCGCCTGCTGCGATACCAGCTGCTGTCCGGCCTGGGCTTCCTGGTGATGATCATCGTGCCGATGTCGGCCGGCATCGCGGTGACCGCGCCCTGGGTGGTGCATGTCGCGCTGGGGCCGCAATGGGTGGACGCGACGCCGGTGCTGGCGCTGGCGACGGTCTGCGCGCTGTTCGACGCGATCGGCCATGCCTCGGGCGCGGCCTATCTGGTGCGGCACGCCCAGGCGCCGTATGTCCGGATCATGGCCGGCTGCCTGGCGCTGCGGCTGGCGCTGGTGCTGCCCGCGGCGATGCTGGGCGGGCTGGTCTGGGCGGTGGGGATGATGGCCCTGACCGCCATCGTCGCCGCGTTCCTGTGGTACCACCGGCTGCGGCGGTGGATCGGCGTGTCCTGGGGCGACCTGCTGCGCCCGGTCTGGCGCAGCTTCACCGCCGCCGCCGTCATGGTCGCGGCCCTGCTGCTGGTCCAGCTTCTTTGGCCCCGCATGTCCCAGCCCCTGGCCATGGCCCTGCAATGGGCGGCCCTGTGCGCGCTGGGTGCGACGATCCATATCGGCACGCAAATCCTGCTATGGCGCTGGTCCGCCGCCGCGGACGGGCCCGAGGCCCAGCTCCTCCGCAAGCTGGTTCCCCGCCTTCAGGCTCTGACCGCCCGCCTCAGCCGCGGCTGAACAGCCGGCGCAGGCGTCCGGCCCGGTCCAGCACGCGCCGCGCCCGCCATTGCAGCACCTCGAAGCTCATGCCCGGCATCGGCCATGGCAGCGCGAGCCGTACCGCCCCCGCCCGCCACGGCGCATTCTCCAGACGCCGCAATGACCTGGCCGGGAACAGGATCGCCTCTCGCAGCGGCAGCGGGTTGACCGCGGTGGCGATGGTGCCGGCGCCGTCGGTGTTGATGAACGGCACGCTGTTCAGCATGGCCGCTTCCCGCCGGGTGGGGCGCAGCAGGACCGGTTCCAGCGGCGACAGCGCCGAGACCGGATCGACCGCCTCGGGCCAGGCATCGGCGAGCATGTCACCCAGGGCGTCGACGGATCGCAGGCAGGCGGCTTCCATGGCGGCGAACACCGCCCGCCGGCGTGCCCCGGCGGTGCCCTGTTCCTCGATCAGCACCGGGGCATGCCGGCCATCCGCGCCGGCGGCATACCCCGCCACCGTGCCGTGCGGTGCCGAAAGGATCATCTCCAGCACCACATAGGCCTCTCGCACCGCGGCGGCGGCGGCCGAGGGCGCGCCGAAGCTGAACAGATAGCCGGCGGCGTTGCGAAGATTGAGCTCCGGGTCCAGCGCATCCGCCCACAGGCCGAGATAGCAGCCGACCACATCGTCGGGTGGCAGCGCGGCGGCCCGGGTCAGCGCCCGCTGCAGGGACCCGCGCCAGCCGACATCGATGACCAGGCGCTTGCCGGGGCGCAGGAAGCCTTCCTGGTCCAGATAGGCCCGCGCCGCTGCCGCATCCTGCATGGCCAGGCGCGAGACGGCCAGATAGTGCAGGCCCAGCCGGTCCGGCGTGCCGCGCCGGTCCAGGATGCGGCGGATGATCGCCATCGGCAGGAAGCCGTCGCGGGCCAGGAACCAGAGCTGCCCGATCCCCCGCGTCTCGGCCTGGGCCAGGATGAACAGGCTGAACCCGATCAGCAGCGGTGCGACCCGCTCGCCCAGCCAGCGGCCGATGCTGTCCGGATCGTCGCCGATGTCCACCGCGTCGCCCAGCGCCGCCATGGCGCGGTGGCGGCTGTCGTGCAGGCGCACCAGATGATGGAGGCCCCGCTGCGTCGTCTCGGGGTGGGCGCGCGGGGCGGGCAGGTGCAGGGCGGCGATGCCGAACGCGCGCGGGCGCACCAGGTCCGAGGTCGGGTTGTCGCCGACATGCAGCACATCGCCGGCCGCGCAGCCCAGGGCTTCCAGCATGGCCGGGAACAGGCGCCCGGTATGCTTGTTCAGCCGCAGGTCGGCCGAGGTGAACACATGCTGCCCCGGCCCATAGCCGCAGGATTCCAGCAATTCGGCCAGCCACGCCCCCGGCAGGCAGGTGTCGGAGGCGAATACCACCCGACCACCCCGCGCGAGGCGGGCCAGCACCACGGATCGCATGGCCTCGACCGGACGGCAGACGGCGCATTCCACCTCGAACTCCAGCCGCGCCGTCCGCGCCGGATCGGTGACGATGCCGGCGGCGTGCAGCGCGGCATGGATCTCGGCGATCCGCACCTCGTCGAAGCCGGCCGCGCTGGCAGCCGCACGGGCGCGGTGTTCGGCCGCCTGGCGGGCGACGGCGAAGGCGTCGGGGGACAGCGCGGTCAGGCCCTGTGCGAGCGCCCGGGCGCCGACGGCCAGCGGCACATCCTCGGGGCGGGCCAGGATGCGGCGGATGGCGGTGTCGAAGACGTCGCAACTCAGGATCGGGCAGGCCTGCGCGGCATCCGGGAAGGACAGGCCGGCTGCGGTGCCGGATCCGCGCCGGCCGAACACGGTCATGCGGTGCAGAAGCCCGCGATCACCCGACGCGCAGCGGCGGGCAGCGCAGGGCCTCGATGATGTCGCGCCGGGCGGACCGGCAGGCGATGAAGTTCGGCCCGATGAAATCCTCGTCGCTCATGTCGTAGTCCTTGAATGCCACGCCCTCGGGATACAGCTTGCCGACAGTGAAACCACGGTCGGTGAAGAATTTCCAGAAATCGCCGAGGAATTCCCGCGTCGAGAGGTTCAACTTTCCGTATTCGAACTGAACGATGTCGATCGTCCCGGCGGCGAAGGCCTGCGCGAACCCGTGCAGGACGTGGAACTCGGCGCCCTCGACGTCGATTTTCAGCAGATCGACATGGGTGATGCCGGCCTGGCGCAGATAGGAATCGCCGGTGATCATGCGAGCCTTGATCTCCAGCAGTTCCGTCAGCCCCTGGTCGGCCATCGCGAAATCGGCGGCTTCCCGTACCGTGCTGGCCGCGGTGTCGTTCTGCGGTGACAGATACAGCGTGATCTCCCCTTCCTGCCGCCCCAGGCCAACCTGGTTGATGACCAGCCGGTCGGTGCAGCCGGCGGTATTCTTGCGCAGGATATCCGCCGTGCGGTCCGCGATCTCGAACGCATGGATGCGCGCATCGGGCAGGGCCTGATAGGCGGCCAGCGACCAGTCGCCGATATTGGCGCCGACATCGATCACCACGGCCGGAGAGAACGGACGCAGCCGAGCCATCAGCGTGGCCTCGCCGTTCTGCTCGACCACATATTGCCGGTTGTGCCAGGCATGCAGGCCCTGTTCAAAGAATCCGGCCAGGACGCGGGTGGCGGGGTCATACCGGTTCTGCATCAGATCCCGCGCCATCCAGCTTCGGCTGCCGGGCGGCATGCGCGTCAGCAGCGCGCGCAGCAGCAGGGCGACGGGGCGGGCGGCCAGGCGGATCAGGTCAGGCATGGGTGCGATCCCCGGCGAAGGTAACAAATCGGTGACCAGAGGGCGGGAACTGCATTGCCGCGTCTATTTGAGATGCAGATTGATGATATAGGCCGGTTACCATGATCGCCGCCTATATCGAACAGTTCAAGGCCGCCCTGCATGACACGGTCATCGGCGATCATGCCTGGCTGGAATGGTTCATTGGTTCGGTCATCGATTTCCTGACCAGCCCGCTGACGGGGCTGCGCACCCGGTCCTACTGGCCGGAACTGGTCTGCGCGGTGATCATCGCCGCGCTGGTGTTCGCCATGCGCGACCGCCGCCCCGGCCAGGGCACGGGCGCCTTCCTGCGGTACCTGTTCCCGCGCGCGATGTTCCTGCACCAGTCGACCTGGGTCGACTGCAAGCTGATCGTCGCCAACCATTTCGTCACCCCGGTCATCAACATCGCCTGGCGGCTGGGCACGCCGCTGTTCGTCGGCGCCATCGTCGCCGGGCTGACCGTGGTGTTCGGCCCGCCGCCGCGGCTGTTCGCCTGGTCGGCCACCACCATCGTGGTGTTCACGATCCTGTGGGGGCTGGCGGCCGATTTCGGTTACTATGTGTTTCACCTGCTGTCGCACCGGGTGGGCTGGATGTGGGCGTTCCACAAGGTGCACCATTCGGCCGAGACGTTGCAGGTGTTCGCCAATGTCCGGCTGCACCCGGTCGAGACGGTGCTGACCGGGCCGTTCACCGCGGCGGCGGCGGCACTGGTCATCGGGCCCGCCATCTATCTGGGCCCGGGCGACACGCCGTTCGCGACGATCCTGGGCATCAACCTGATGGCCGCCTTCTACGGCCTGGTCGGCGCGCAGCTGCATCACTGCCATATCTGGATATCCTGGGGCCGGACGGTGGAGCATGTGCTGGTCAGCCCCTGCATGCACCAGATCCATCACAGCACCGACCCGCGCCACTGGAACCGCAACATGGGCGGCAATTTCGCGCTGTGGGACTGGATGTTCGGCACGATCTACATCCCCCATGGGCGGGAAGAGCTGACCTTCGGGCTGGGCGGCGGTACCGCGCAGCCGCACCCGACGCTGACGGCGGCGTATCTGGAACCGTTCTGGGCGATCCTGCCGGGGCGGCACCGCCTGGTGCCCTGGCTGCCCGGCGCGGTGCGGCGCGCGATGCCCTGGATCGACCCGCCCGTCAGGGCCGATGACGCAGATCGCGTAGCCGCTGACTGACCTTGCCGATCACGAAGCCGACCCGCGTGGCGGTGGCGGGCGGCGACCAGGCATGCGTGCCCATCCCGGCCGAGCCATAGCGGGGAATGTCGGGGATGGTCAGGGCGCAGTTGATGGTGATGCCGCGCAGCCGGCGTGCATCGCGTGCCGTCTGCACATAGAAATGGTTGCACACGACGCTGCGTGCCCGTTCATAGCCGTTGCCGGCCATGAAACTGTCCATGCGGTACAGCGCCTCGGCGGTCAGCGCCTCTACCACCAGCACGCGCGGGCGGTTCACCCGCAGGTCGAGGCCTTTCAGCACGTCGATTTCCGTGCCCTCGACATCGATCGTGGCGAAGTCGATGGGTGGATCGTCGGGGCGGAGCAGCGTCGCGGCGCGGATCGCGGGCACCTCGATCGTGTGGAACCCGGGCGTGCCGAGGTCGCGCGCGGCATAGGTCAGGGTCGCCTCGGTGGTGTCGACGTCGATGCCTGCCCACAGCCCGCTGCGGTCCACCGTCAGGGTGACGCTGTGCGCGGGTCCGGCGATGCAGGCGGCCTGCACGACGCGGTCGCGCAGCTGCCGGCAGCGGTCCGCGACGTCGGGTACGGGTTCCACGCAGATGCCGCGCCAGCCCTGTTCCTCGAACGATCGCGTGTTGCTGAGCGAGATGCCGTCATGGGCGCCGATATCCAGGAAGAACCCGCTGCGGCGGAAGCCGAAGAACTGCCACAGCAGGAAATCCTCGCCGTGCTGGCCGTAGTAGCGGAACGGCCGCCGCCCGCCGCCGGGGCCGGCCGGCGGGTACGGGCTCGGCCCGCGCGCGCTGGCGGCGTGGCCGGTCATGGAGCGTGGATGTCCGATATGCATCCGGCCATTCTAGGTGCCCAAAATTTACCCGCCGGTTGCACGTCGGTGACATTGCCGGCCGCCGCCGCGCCGGGTCCGGCGGTAGCCCCCGCGTGATACTTCGGTTCGTGATACTTCGGTTCGTGATACATCTGTAACGTGTCAGACGCATTACGCAATGTGCCGTCAGATATCAAGCCGCCGTTTGAGCTTTGATAACTCATCCGTACAAGTCCAGTGCTGGCCTTCGTGTTCCGGATCGGGCAGTGTGATTCACAGCTTGGTCGAAATGGAAAAGACGGTGGTCAGACTCGCGTCAGCCGAGCGGCCTGTTGACCGGAAGGCCGGCTGGAATGACACGCCTGTGGGCATCGTTCGCGATCACGACCATACTCCTGTGCGCCGGTGCCGCGGCGGCGCTGCATGCCTGGTGGTTGCTGCCGAACCACGACAATGAATTCTGCCTGGTCGTGGCCGGACGGATCCTGGACGGCGGCACCTACATGACCGAGTTCCAGGACCCGAATCCACCCCTGATCATGCTGATGAACATCCCGCCCGTGCTGGCGGCTCGGCTGACCGGGCTGGATGTCTATACCTGCTTCAGCCTCTATGTCGGGATGCTGATCATGGCGGCGCTGTGGGCATCCGCCGCCCCGCTGACCGCCTGTCTGGGCTGCGATGGCGGCCCCGACGGCGCCGGTGTCGCGGTCACCCTGGCCCTGTGCGCCGTCGTCCTGGCCTTCGTGCCCGGCTATGAGTTCGGGCAGCGGGAGCATCTGTTCATCATCCTGTTCCTGCCGTTCCTGCTGTGGGCCGCCGCCCGCGCCGTCGCGGGTCCCGCCCGCCTGGGCGGTGTGGACCTGGCCCTGATCGTGGCCGGTGCGATCGGATCGATGATGAAGCCGTTCTTCCTGCTGGTGCCGCTGTGCCTGCTGGGTCTGCGCGTCGCCGGGCCGGAAGGCTGGCGGGCCCTGCGCGATCCGGCGGTGGCCGTCTTCACCCTGGTCGCGGCGCTGTACGCGCTGCTGATCGTGGTGCTGTTTCCCGCCTTTCTGGAAGCGGCGGTCCTGCAACGCGCGGTCTACTACGCCTGGGGCGAAAGCTGGGCCACGGTGATCGAGCACACGCAGCCGGCGGTCTGGCCGCTGTGCCTGCTGATCGTCGCCACCACCCTGACCCCCACCCTCATTCCCCTCGGCCCCGCCACCCGCTCGGCCCTGTCGCACTGCGTCGTCGCCGCGCTGGCCTGCCTGGCGCTGGCGATCCTGCAGAAGCGGGGGCTGCGCTACCACATGCTGCCGGCGCAGCAGCTATCGCTGGTCGGGCTGGCGGTGGTGGCGGCGGCGATGCTGCCGCGGCTGCGGCGGCGCCATGCCGTGGCGTTGCCGGCCCTGACGATGGTGGCGGTCACCGGGACGGCGACGGCGATGTCGCTGGCGCGCCCCTATCTGGACCTGGCCGCGATGCCGCGCAGCCGCTTCCAGTCCGACCCGCTGCTGTCGGCGTTGCGGGACACTGCGCCCGGTCAGCCGGTGCTGCTGCTGACCGGCGGCTTCCTGATGGGGTTTCCCAGCGTGGCCGGGGTGGCGCTGGGCGCGAGCTCGGTCGGGCAGGTGCTGCTGCCCGGCACGGTGACTCTGAGCCGGGGTGACGCCGCCGACAGGGCGCGGGCCGAGGCGTTGCGTCCGCGCGTGGTGGGGCAGCTGGTCAACGACCTGCAACGGTTCCGCCCGACCGTCGTCGCGGTCGATCGCCGCCGAGCGCGCCAGGCCCTGCCGGCGGATTTCGACATCCTGGCCTACTACGAGTCCGACCCGCGGTTCCGCACGGAATGGGCGGCGTACCGGCTGGCCGAGACGGTGCCGGGGTGGGACCTGTATCGCCGTGACCCGGCCGGGGAGGCCGACCAGGAATAGGCGCCGGCCGCGCCGGTGGTCAGCGCGGCCGCATCAGCTGGAACGCGACCAATGAGGCGATCATCAGGGCCGCGCCGGCGCCCTGCACCGGTGTCAGGGTCTCGTTCAGCAGGATCATGCTGAACAGCGTGGTCAGCAGCGGCTCCAGGTTCATGATCAGCGCGGTGCGGAACGGGCCGATGCGGGTGGTCGAGATGTAGATCATCAGCGTCGACAGCGTGGTGGTGATGGTGACGCCGACGAAGGCGCCCCATCCGGCGGCCGAGGCCGGCACGCTCCACGACCCGATCCAGGCCAGGGCGAGCAGGTAGACGGCGGTGGACGGCACCATCGAGTACCAGGTGGTCAGGCGGGCATCGGCGCGGTTCAGATAGGCGCGGGTCAGCAGCAGCGTGATCACGCGGGCGATCGCGGCGATGAAGGCGCTGGCGAGGCCCAGCGGGGCGAGATGTTCCAGGTGGAACCCGAGCATCATGCCAAGCCCGATGAAGGCGGCGACCGCCGCCAGGATCGCCCGCCAGCCCACCCGGTCGACGCCGGTGGCCGCGCCGGCCAGCCCGGTCAGCAGCGGATAGACGAAATAGGCCAGGATGGCGATCGACACCGGCAGCAGCGCGACCGATTGCAGCAGTCCGAACATGGTGACCGAGAACATCAGCCCCATGCCCAGCGCGATCAGCCGCTCGCGCGCGGTGTGGGCGCGCGCCGGTGGCGCGGCGCGCAGCCACAGCATGAAGAACACCACGACCAGGACGCCGCGCAGGGATGCCAGCGACAGCACGTCCATGCCCGATTTGAAGACGATTTTCAGCAGGATGTCGGCGACGCTGAACGAGACGGCGGCGATCAGCCCGGGTGCGAGGTCGGCCAGGCGGCTGGTAGAGGCGGCGGCCGCGCTCATGCGCGCCAGCCGTGCAGGAAAGCCTCGACCACGGCCAGGAACCCGGCGGGATTGTCGGCGTGCAGCCAGTGCCCGGCGTTCTTGACCGTGACGAAGCGGGCGGCGGGGAACAGGGCGCGGATGGTCTCGCGGTATTGCGGCAGGATGAAATCCGATCGCGCGCCGGCGACGAACAGGGTGGGCCCGGGATAGGACAGGCCGGCGGCATCGTCCCAGCCTTCCAGGTCGGGCAAGGCGTCGGCGATGTGGTCCAGCCCGATGCGCCAGGATGGCGCCGCGCCGGGGGCCAGGTTCTGCAGCAGGAAGGCGCGCAAGGACGGATCGGCGACCGCGCCGGCCAGCTCGGCGTCGGCCTGCGCGCGGGTCAGCCCCTGGGTCAGCGGGATGGCGCGCAGCCCGGCGACGATGGGTCCGTTGCGGGGCGGGTAGACCACCGGGGCGATGTCGGCGACGCACAGCCGTCCCACCGCCGCCGGGTGGCGCAGGGCCAGGCGCATCGCCGTCTTGCCGCCCATGGAATGCCCGATCACCGCCGCGCCCAGCGCGTCGTGGGCGGCGAGAGTCTGGTGGACGTCCTCGGCCATGGTGTCATAGCGCATGCCGGCCCCGTGCGGGCTGGCGCCATGGTTGCGCAGGTCCAGCGCCAGCACGCGGAAGCGCGGAGCCAGGGCGCGCTGCACGGCGCCGAGGTTGCGCGCCATGCCGAACAGCCCGTGCAGCAGCACGACCGGCGGGCCGTTCCCGGAGTCCTGGACGTGCAGGCGCATGGCCGGGCTCAGTCGACGGCCAGCATGATCTTGCCGATATGGAGGCTGGATTCCATCAGCCGGTGCGCCTCGTCGGCGCGGGCCAGCGGGAAGGTGGCGTGGATGACCGGGGCGCAGCGGCCGGCGTCCAGCACCGGCCAGACCCGGGCACGCAGGTCGTCGGCGATGGCGGCTTTCTGTGCCGTGGTGCGCGGGCGCATGGTCGATCCGGTGACGGTCAGGCGGCGGACCATGATCTGCACGAAGTCGAAGTTCTCGGCCTTGGACCCGCCCAGGAAGGCGATCAGCACCAGGCGCCCGTCCATGCCCAGGCTGCGGATGTTGCGCGTGGCGTAGGGGCCGCCGACCATGTCCAGGATGACATCGACGCCCTTGCCGCCGGTCAGGCGCTTGACCTCCTCGGCGAAGTCCTGCGTGCGGTAGTTGATGGCCGCATCGGCGCCCAGCCGGACCGCGGCGGCGCATTTCTCGTCGGACCCTGCGGTGGTGTAGACGGTGGCGCCGAATTCATGCGCCAGCTGGATCGCGGTGACGCCGATGCCGCTGGTGCCGCCATGGATCAGCGCCGTCTCGCCCCGGGCCAGCCGCCCCATCTGGAACAGGTTCGCCCACACGGTGAAGAAGGTT
>CAYZKM010000051.1:0-15799 GCA_964478525.1 uncultured Bifidobacterium sp. | reverse complement strand
CCTTGTCCAGGAAAGCTGGCAGGCCGATCCGCCTGGCCTGGCCGATCATGACGTCGATCGAGACCTTGAAGCGGTCCGCCATCTCACGGCGTTGCTTAAAGGTGCCCCACAGTTCCACCATGGCAGGCAGAAAGGCAGGCTCGGTCCTCATGGCTGATAGATCGCATTGGCGATGACACACCACGTCTCGAAATCGCCGGGGCTAGTCTTGTGATCTTGGGGCGAATGGTCTGTGTGCCAGACGATCGCGTCCTCTGTGACCTGGGTCACGATGCGGGCCCCGATCCGGCGCCGCATGCCAGTGTATCTACCCACGCGAACCTGCATGTGCCTTCCTTGCTTTCTTGATGGTGTCGTCCTCGTACTGGCGAACCTCCGAGATCTTGCCGAAGGTGGCTCCGGGGCGGCCCTCCAAAGCCGCGGCAGATCCCGTGAAGGTCTGCCAGCGCGCGACGGCAACATCGACATAGGCGGGGTCGATCTCCATCGCGACGCATCGGCGCCCGGTCGTTTCCGCGGCAATGATCGTGGTGCCCGACCCGGAAAAGGGCTCGTAGACCGAATCGCCAGACCGGGAGTTGTTCAGGATGGGCCGGCGCATCGTCTCGACCGGCTTCTGCGTGCCGTGGATCGTGACGCTGTCCTCGTCGGTCTTGGAGCGGGACGGGATCTGCCACACGGTGCTTTGCTGCGAACCGCCGGCCCACCTGCTCTTGGCCAGCTTCCGGACGCAATACAGGGCGGGCTCGTGCTGCCATTGATAATCGCCGCGGCCGATCACGGGCGCCGGCTTGACCCACACAATGCCGGCCCGGATCTCGAACCGCGACGCGGTCAGGCCATCGATCACAGCCTTCGCGTTCCGGTCCGAGTGCCACACGTACGCCACGGTGCCGGGGAACAAGTCCCACGCGGCGCGCCAGTCGGCCACGTCGTCATTCTTGACCTTGCCCGTCCTGCCCGGGCCCTTCGCGCCGGCATCGCGACGCCAGTTCGGATCGTACGAGACGCCATAGGGCGGGTCGGTCACCATCAGGTGCGGCCGCTCCGGACCGAGCAGAACGGCGACATGATCCGCCTGCGTCGCGTCTCCGCACATCAGACGATGCTCGCCCAGGAGCCACACATCGCCGGGCCGCGATACCGGATCGTCAGGCGCGTCGGGCGCGTCACTGTCCTCGCGCTGATCAGCGTCCGGCGAGGGCAGCATGGTGGTCAACTGCGTGGGAGAGAACCCGGTCAGGGCCAGATCGAAACCGTCCAAGGACAACTCGCTCAACTCGAACGAGAGCAGATCCTTGTCCCACCCTGCGTTCAACGCGATCTGATTGTCCGCGATCACGTATGCCCTGCGCTGTGCCGTGGTCCAGCCCTGGGCCACGATCACGGGCACTTCCGTCATGCCGGCCTCTCGCGCCGCCAGGACACGGCCATGGCCTGCGATGATCTCGTTGTCGGGTGCGATCAGGACCGGGTTGGCAAAGCCGAACTGCCTGATCGAATCAGCGATCTGGCGGACCTGCTCGGGCCGGTGCGTGCGCGCGTTCCCGGCATAGGGGAGCAGATAAGAAACGGGACGCATCGACACGGTGTAATAGGGCCGGAGGCGATCCGACTGCTTTGCCCTCGCGCTGGGGCGGCGGGTCACGCGGCGCGCTCCGCCGCGACCTCTGCAAAGGTCCGGCCCGGCGCAGCCTCAAGCGTGGCTTGCCGCCCCGTGAACTGCTGCCAACGCAGCACGGCCACGTCGACATAGCCCGGGTCGAGTTCCATCGCTATCGCGGAGCGGTTCGTCATCTCGCACGCGATGATCGTCGTCCCGGATCCCGAAAACGGCTCGTAGATCGATTGACCCGCCTTGGAATTGTTCAAGATCGGACGGCGCATGCATTCGACCGGCTTCTGCGTCGAATGGCCCGTCTCGCTCTTGGCCGGCTTGGCGATTTCCCACACCGTGGTCTGCTTGCGATCGGAGGCCCATTCCGCCGTGTGACCATCGCGCACCGCGTACCAGCACGGCTCGTGCTTCCAGTGATAATCGGCCCGACCGATGGCGAAGTTCGACTTGACCCAAATGATCTGCGACCGGATCCCGAACTTTGTGGCCTCGAGGCTTTCCGCGACGGGCCCGGCGTATCGCCCGGCGTGCCAGACATAGGCGACGTGGCCCGGGAAAAGCGCCCAGGCCTCGCGCCAGTCGGCCCGGTCGTCGTTCTGCACCTTGCCTGTGGCGCGCCCGCCCACGGCCTTACCATTGGCCCGCATCGCCTTGTTGCGTCAATCGGCATCGTAGGACACGCCGTAGGGCGGGTCGGTCACCATGAGGTGCGGCTTCGCGTCAGCCAGGAGGGCGGCAACGTCTTCCCGCACCGTGGAATCGCCGCACCTGATCCGGTGCCGGCCCAGGATCCAGGTATCGCCGCGCTGGCTCGTCGGGATGGGCGGAACCTCGGGCGCGTCCTGGTCGGCCGCTTCGTCTTCCGCTGATCGCTGCTCGGGGAACAGTGCGGAGATCTCGAGCGACGAGAATCCCGTGAGCGAGAGGTCGAACCCGAGGCCCTGCAGGTCCTTGATTTCGAGCGCGAGCAGCGCCTCGTCCCAGCCGGCGTTCAGGGCCAGCTTATTGTCGGCCAGGACATAGGCCCGGCGCTGCGCCTCGCTCCACCCGCGGGCGACCATGACCGGGACCTGCTCGTGGCCCATTTCCTTGAGCGCCATGACGCGGCCATGGCCGGCGATGATGTTGTTCGCCTCGTCGACCAGGACCGGATTGGTGAACCCGAACTCGCGGATCGAGGCGACGATCTGTTCGACCTGCTCCGGGCTGTGCGTGCGCGCGTTGCGCGCGTAGGGCAGAAGGTCGGCCACGCGCATCAGCGTGGTCTGCGTGGCAGGCCAGGCCTGCAGGGCGGTAGGTATTGGCCGGGCCGTGGGTCGGCGGCTCATACGTCGTGTCCCAGGACCATCCATTCAGAATGCATCCCCTCCCACGACGCGAAGACCTGACCCGTCTCGGTGCGCCGTAAGTTCAGTTTTACCTCGGGAGGCTCTGCATCTGTGGTTGAGGGCGGCATTGCGTCGCCGATGATCAGCAGGCGCGAGAAGCATCTGTCCTGATCGGTTTTGATCGAGACGCAAATGGATCGCATCGGATCGGAAAGCAGCGCGATATGTGCCGCCATCGTTGCTTCCGGAGTCACCCTCATCTGGCCCCACCTGATCGGCCAGACATTTCCGGGTCGCGTCATATCTTCCTCCGTTTGTGCGTCTTGCACATACCATGGAGGAAAGGGGGGCGCCAGAAACGAGTGAAGGCCCGGCGGAGCAACTCGCCGGGCCTTCTCGCACACGGAGCGTGCCTAACGGCACTCGCCAACCCCGTTACTATACTCTCGTTTTTGCGTTACGCAACTCGAACTGGCGGGTCGTCGAACGCGTACTGCGGCTCTCCCGCATAGCCGGCCTGATCGATATAGGGAGGCCCTGCGTTGCGGAGCCAGTCGAGCGCGCGGCGGGCCCGCTCGTCCTCGTTGATCCACAGGATGAGCTTGAGCGAGGCGATGCCCAGCTTGGGATAATAGCCGTCCGACTGCGCCCAGCCCGACCCGTTCGAGATCCCGCGCGCCACAGTTCCCGCTCCGATCTCGGCCCAGGTCTTGTACGTGATCCGGCTCGACGGGTCGCGCACCGCGATGTTGTACGCCACTCCGTCGCGCGGGTTGAATCCCGACTGTCCGGCCAGGAAGCGCCCGGCCAGGAAGTTGGCCTGCCAGTCAAGGAACTGGCGCGCGAGCGGGACGCCCATCAAAGCGGCCTGGGCCGTGGTGGTGGCGAAGAAGTCCTGCTGCCAGGGCGACATGACTATGCCATCGCCATAATCGCCCGGCACGCGACCCGTTGCCTCGCCCTGGTCCAGGTTCCAGGACGGAATCATCTGGCTCAGATAAGTCCAGTTGTTCTGGCTGATCCGCCGGAAGTATGTCGCGCCCCAGGTTCCGACCGGGTTGATGTGCGCGGCTCGGTCAATCGCGCGGAGCGACCATGCCTGGCCGCGAACCTGATCCTGGCCATTGGCAACGATGCCGAGCCCGTCCTGGCGGTAATAGTTCCAGTCCGAGAAGATCGCGAACGTCGCCACGGCATTGATCTGATCCAGGTAGTACCGCAACCCGGTCACGAGATACGGGACATACACGAGATCGGGAGCGTGGGCCGTGTCCGGCGTCCAACCCGTATCGTCGGCATTGATCTGCTGGGTCAGGGTGGGCGAGCCGCGGCCATCGGCCCATAGCGTGGGCCAGTCGTCCAGGCTCAGGTAGTGGCCACGGCCGGCGTCGTAGAGGTGCCACGGGACGGAACCGCACGCATCGGCCTGGCCCAGCATGAACTCCATCGTGTCAGGGCTCTGCTGCGCGAGCCAGACCCACACCGCTCTCGTGGTCGGGCCGATATCGGTGCGCCCGCCCGTCATGGGCATGTACTTCGTCACGCCGGCATCGGAAAATGGGTCGCGCCACCCCGTTGATTCCATCAGAGTGGCTTGGTCGTCGAGCACCGCCTGCGCGACAGGCATCGACGTGTCGAATGGCAGGATCGAACCGCTCCGCTTCAGCGAGAGAATGTCGTGCTCGATGTGGTGGATTGGTTCGCCGTTGGACCAGAACTGCTTGTGCCAGGACTGATACTGGCGGTGCTGCAGCGGTCCAATCGTCAATGTCGAATCGCCGATCGAGATCTTGGCGGTATAGGTGACCGAACCGCCGCTCGCCTCCATCGCGACGTCGTTGTGGTACTGCACATCGGCTGAATAGGTCCCGTCGGCATACGTCGTGACGTCCAGCACAAGCCGAAGGGTACCGGTGATGCGCTTCGTGACGCGGATCTGCGACGCGATCGTGCCGTCGATCCAATAGCCAGGCTCGAGGCTGATCGCGTCAGTAATCATTGCGCGGAAGTCGGCCGTGTCGGTCAGACCGCCCGCGATGATCGTTCGGACCGAGACGCGGCACGCGGTGAATGAAGGCCGGCTGTCCGCTTGGACCGGCACGTCAATCGCCTTGAGCTTGGTCCAAATCGTTTCGGACGGCGCCATTGCAGGAACGGCGAGGGAGACGATGGCGTGCCGGACCGAACCGTCGGGCCAGCGCGTTTTCGCGTCGATCTGCACCGACTGGATCCGGCTGAGCTGGTCCACGCCAAGCGTCATGCCGGACGGGATCTGGCCCTGCTCGAACGTCTTGCCCATGGTCAGCATACGTGGCGCAAGCGGTGAAATGGTCGGATTCTGAACCTCGACCCACATCGAGTAGCTGGCCGGAACCGGAACCGGGACTGGTGCAGGAGAGGGATCAACCGGCGGAGGTACTGGTGGTGTCGGTTCTGGTGATGGCACAGGCGGTGCTGGTTCTGGCTCTGGTGCTGGTATTGGTGCTGGTGGGGGCGGAACAGGAGCAGGCGCAGGTGGTGCTGCCACGACCTGCGTCACGCCGGGCAGCGGGGATTCCGCTCCGATCAGGTCTGCCCCGTTTCCGGCCAAGTCGCGGATCGTCGCGGTTCCATCTTCGCCCAGCATGATACCGTTCAGACCGAGATCGGCGGTCGCCTCGTCCGGACCAACGACATACTCGAACAGCAGCACCGAAGTGTATCGGTCGCCGATCAGCTTCGCCACGGCACCGTTCGACAGCATCAGAACCGGATCGCCCGTGACAAGAACCGGCGTGCTCATCACCAAGATGATCTTGGCGCGGTCGCCAGGCATCAACTTCGTCATGTTGCTCGGCACGACCACACTCCGCACGACCGGGCGGGTCGCCACGACCTGCAGATCCGCGATCAGCTTCGGGAGCGAAGCCTCGCGCAGCGCGTTGCCCGCGAAGTCGGCGATCGTCCCGCCGTTCATGTCGAGCGCAACGACCGAGAGCGAGCCGATCGAGTGGCCCGTCCCGACCTCGTACAGGAAGACGGCAGTGTTCGGCGCGTGCAGGTCGAAGAATTGCGCTCGCCCGCCGTTGTTCAGCACCAGCGCGGGAGCACCGGTCACATTGATCGGGGCCGAGAAGACGACCCGGAACTGCACCCCGTCGCCCCAACCGAGCAAGCCGTCGGGCGGCTCCGCGGTCAGATAGCGCGCGACGGGCGCGCTCTTCTCGATCCGAAGAATGCGAGCATCGGCCGCAGTGCCGCATGAGACGTTCAGCACGTATCGGCCATCGGCGATCTGCGAGAAGCCCTTCGCGCGGATCGTCCAGCCGCCCGTCGCATCCGTATTGGTGGTCCACTGCTTTCCGGTCGGCGAGAGCGTGGCAGTGACCCGTGAGCCCGCGGGGGATCCGGTCACGGTTCCGGTCATGACGACGGTTCCGGCCGCCTCCGCTGCATTGATTACGCCGTCCTCGCCGATCGTGCCGATGATCCGCAGCACGGCCGGCTGATAGAGATGTCCGATGTCAGGCACGACAGTCTCCTGTTTCAGTTGTAGCGGGTTCCGAAGGGAGGATCAGGGAGGCGGTCGCCCAGGCCCTTCAGGATCTGGTCGACCGAGTCCTGGGAGATGCCGAACCTGGGCCATTGCGCGACGCACCACCGGCACGTCATGTTGCCGTGCCCCACGGCCTGGCAGGCCGAGCAGATCTCCATTTTGGCGCGATCGCTGCGGAGGCGGTTCATCGCTTTGCAGCGCCGAGCAGGAACTGAACCGTCACGCCGCCCTGGCCCGCCGCGGATCAGCCAGGCCGCGATCCTTGTAAGCGTTCTGCAGTTGGTCCGCGGTCATGAGGGACGGGACCGGCCGCGGAGCGACCCATTCGCTCCGCTCGACCCGCTGCTCGCCGACCTGGTGAACCGGGATGAGTTCGAGGTTGTGCGGGGCCCAGCGCGCCACGAGCGCGGAGAGCAGAGATAGTCCGGACGCGATCTCCTGATCGGTGGGCCAGGACTGCGTCCCGTCCTCCGCCGCGCCGTAACAGGCGTCGACCGCGCGCCGGACCACGTTCGGGTCGCCCCATTCCGTGCCGCGCTGCTCCGTGCCGGCCGACCAACCGCGGCGCTTGGCGAGCCGGAACGCATCGGTGTCATTCTCGACGAGCCAACGAAACGCGGCCGGTGCCTGTGTCCGGACCAGGTTGAGCGTATTGGAGGCTTCCATCGCCGAGGCCCGCCGGAACAGACGGCACCAACCCTGGTCGGTCCGTTCCAGTCCGGAGTCCGCAATGTCGCGCGGCATCCCGGTCGGATCCTCGGGCGCGTTCTTGGACCACCACTCGAGCAAGAAGGTACGGATCGCCGTCATGGATGGCTCGCCGGGATGGTCGGCCAGCAATGCCTCAGCGCTCTCGGCGTTGAACGCAGCGTCGGGCACCCCGGACGAGATGAAGCCCAACCCACTCTGCACCCGCGCCAGGGCCTGCTTGTCCATCACACGCGTCGCGATCCGGACCGAGAGGTCCTTCAGCCACGCCTTCGGCACGGTCATTGACCGGCGCGTGGTCATGACGCGACGGCCCGCCGACGCGAGGACTGCCGCACCGCAGGTGGAGCAGTGATGGGCGGAGCGAGGGCAACGGCCGGCACAGCGGCGATCGGTGTGTCGGGGAAGTCGACCCGAACCACGAGCCATTCCAGGTCGGACCACATTTGCTGCCGCGCCTTGGCCTGCTGAACAAGGAATCGGTGCAGCGTGGCGACCGAGGGCCAGCGGTCGAATGTGCGCAGCGCAACGATGGTGTTGTCGTCCGAGAAGATGTGCCCGTCGAGCACGAGGTCCTCGTTCGGATCGTCGGCCATGGATTCCTGGCAGGCCAGCACCAGCGTACAGGCCCGTCCCAGCACCGCCTCCGGGTCGTGCGCGTCATTCACGCCGGCCGCAAGCTGGGCGAGCCACACGCTCGCGGCCTCGATCGTCATGGGATGGTCGCGACGGTCCCTGAGCAGGGCCCTGGCCTCTCGCATGACTTCAGGGGGGACATCGATGGGTTGATCTGCCGCGACGCGGCGCAACACGGTGCGGAGCGCGTAGGACATCTCGTGCTGGACCGCGGGTCCTTCTGACTCGACCGAGTCAGCCTGGGCCACGAGGGCCTTCACGTGCGCTGATTCCGGGCCATGACCCGGGCCAGGACCGGGGCGATCGCCCCGCCGGCATAGGAGGCTGATCGCTCCTGGTGCCGGTCCTGTGTCCCGCCCCTATTCCTGAGCCGGGCATAGGTGCCTTCGATGATGCGGGAGAAGGACTTGTCTTGAACGAGGAAGTCGAAGTCGGCCTGCCAGCCCCGGTCGTTCTGTCCGAGCAGGAAGGGCGCATCTGGTACGGCCCGGATCGCGTCCAACACGACCTGGGCGCCGTGGGCCTTCATCCTGGCCCGAAGCTTTGTGAGGCGCTGGCCCGCGACGGACCTTGCCAAGGGTAGCTGGTGACGCATGGCCATCTCGTTCCAGGCGTTCTGAATCGTGATGATCTGCTGTGATTCGGGTTGCTCTTCGATTCCTCTCGCGACGCTTGTTGGCGCGCCGCCCGTGATGGGGATGGTTTCCATTTTGGACTCTCCGTGTGCATGGGTTTGCCCTACGCACACGTTGCATGGACCGCCTTGCCCCGACAAGTCGGAAAAGCGAGACGCGGGACGCCTGTCTCAGTCGGTCCGGAGCCGGCGCCGGAAATACTCCCACAGCACCAGCGCATCGCCCTGATCATGAGTGCCGGGCGACCAGCCCTGCTTGCGGCACCAGGCCAGCACGATCGGCTTCACCGTGCCTTTCTTGAACCGGCCCGTGCCGAGCACTTCGAGACGGGCCGTGTACTCGTCGACCTCGCCATAGGCCGCGGACGCGCGATACGCCTCGCACACCACCAAGGCGCGCAGGCCAAGCTGCTGCTGGACCGAGGCGCGGGAGTCGCCCGCCATGTGATGGAGCGGGACGGCACAGCGGACATGCTTGGGCTGGAACAGGTCCATGTGGCCCGCGACCTCATTCTCGAACGCTGCGAACTTCGCTCCCTCCCCGCCCATGACGGGGAGGATCAGGCCACCAAAGGTCGGCTCGTTGTCGGTCGAGTGCCCATAGGCCCAGCCCGTCGAGATACCGACGTCATAGGTCAGGATGCCACCGGGACGCATGGATCAGTGGACGGCGGGATCTGCTGTCGCGCCACCCTTTCGGCCCGCCGCGCTACCCTTCCGGCCCGCCGTGCGGGTCGTCTGGTTCGACGCTTCCTCGGCCCGCGCCGAACCCTTCCGCTCGGGACGCTTGCGGGTCGCATCCGCCGCTCGTGTGCCAGACGGAGACTCCATCACGAGCGCGGCCTGCCCGTCGTGCCAGGATTTCGCCCAGGCCTGGTGCGACTCAGTGCCGGGCTGGTACGGATTCTCGCTCGCCGGCGTGCCGCCCTTGCCGGCCCGGTAGCCCGCATCGTTCGCGCCGAATACGTCCTCTTCCTCCTTGGGCGGTGGGGTCCACCCGCCGTAGATCGTGTCCGCGCTGACCGGGATTCGGGCTACGTGCAGGGCGCGGACATAGTCGCGCAGATCCTGGGCCACCACTTCCTCGTCGAGACGCTTCGCGGCGATTGCGGCGAGCAGAGCCTTGGGCGAACATCCGTCCGCTTTGGCCTTCTTCAGAGTCGCGCGATGCGCACCGTTCGCCTCTTCCACAGTGCGTTTCGTCTGGCTCACAAGTCCGAGATATTTCGCCCACGTTTCGCTTGAGACGTTGGATTCGCTGGGTTTTGTCACCATTTTGCCCTTTGATGGAGCTGAAGTGTTTCTTTACTGGCACGCGGGATGCTGCTATCCAATTTGCACGGGGCGCGGCATTACCGGCCGGGGTCGCAAACATCGGCCCGCCTGTCCGCCGCCGCGCAAACTGCCTCATAGGTCACGTCGGCGTGCCCAAGTTCCTGGGCTGCGCGCGACAGGGCACGCCACCACCTTTCCGGAACAGATCCCCTGTGCTTCCAGCTTGCCAGCGCCGCGTAAGATACCCCGATCAGTTCAGCCAGGCGGCTCGGACTGCCGAGGCTGTCGAGCAACACGGTCATGGGGGGATCGGACGGCCGGGATCGGTGACGAGGCATGCCTGACCTGATTCGCACTTTGCACAATTGATGTCAAACCCAATCCCATAGGCAAACCAGCGATGATCGACGACAAGACACACCCTGAAAATGACGAAGACGCGACGAAGGACGAGGAAATCGGGGTCGACCGCTTGGAAGTGGCCCAGCGACTCAAGAAGTATAGGATCGAGGCTGGCTTTCGATCCGGGCGAGCCTTCGCTCTGGCGGCAGGTGTCTCACCGATCACGTATCATCATCACGAGAACGGTAGGCGAGGGATACCAAGGGCCGCTGCACAGAAATATGCCGAAAAATTGATGGTTCCAACTGGCACGCTTCTGTTCGCAGAGGCTTTACAGGTCGCACAAAGTGCGAAGGTAATCGGCGCCGTAACCGCCAAGGGAACGGTAATAATGGGAGGAGAAACTTCAGAGATACCCCTACCAGCCGGAATACAGTCGGGTGGGGTAGTAGCGATCAAGGTTGAGACCGACGATTTGTGGCCCGCCTATCGGCCGAACGATTTCGTATTCTACCGTCAGACCGAGGAAGGAGCCTCGGCGGCAGACTGCAACGGAAAGGACTGTGTTGTCGTACTGACCGACGGCACCACGGTGCTCCGGATGTTCACGATCGCTGGACCGAAGCGCGCCAATCTGATGGCGTTCTCGGGACCGCCGATGCTCAACATTGAATATGCCATCGCCTATCCGGTCGTCTCGATCCTCCGCGGGTAGAGGAACGAGGATTGCTGAACCGAGCCTGATGAAGATCCCGGGGCAGGATCTTCAATCGCCCGCCGAGAATGACCAAAAACAGTCCGCGCCGCGAATGTGTCGGGGTCGTCTCGGTACGATATGGACGCAGCTTTCCCTTCCCCTGTCTCTTGCTTGCCTGGCGAGCCACAGACCGGACCAGCGGGGCAGCAGGAAAATGACTCAGGAGAATGAGTCAGTTCCGAGCGTACAGTTTTGAATCCACCGTTTACCTGCACCACCCGTATCGTGGGTGAGTCGCTCTTGCTCCGCTGTAGCCTGTCATCTCGACAGTCCCGTACCCGTAGCCAGGTACCCGCAGCGGCCCGGAAGCCGATCAAGCATGTTTGGGCGCAGATATCCCCTGGGCCGTACGAGGCTTTCGGGGGGAGCGGAAGGGATAGATCTCCCGGTGGCCGTCCAGCGTGCATCCCCGCACTGGATCAGGAGCGCCTTTTCGACCCAGTCGATCCCGGAGCGCCGGAGTAGCCGGAGCCGCCCAGGGATCGGCAGTCGCTTTCCCGAGCACCGATCGGGTCAGGTCACTTTGGCGAGGTGACCAAGAACTCAACCAATCGCGCGATCATGATCTGTGTCGGCTGATCGTCGGTCGGGTCAGGCACGTCTTCGCATGGGTCTGTCGCGCTGCCCGGAATACGTGCGTGATGCACGCACTTCCGGCCATACAATGAGATCCGCCACGCAACAGATCCATCGTAAGGAAGGGTCCCGCCCTCCCAACGCCGGCGGAAGACTTGCGTGGCGCACAACCCCCTGTCAAATCCGCCCCTGACCGGTTGCCCATAGGGCGATCTGGCTGGTGTTTCACGTCCGCCACGCGGTTGTTATGTGCAAATAGGAAATATAAAGCGAGTTCTCATACAAAACGGGTTGACCGATCGTCCTGACGAAGGCACCGTGCCACACATCGCACAACGCACACGGAACCTTGACGGACATGCAGGAGGAAAACCCCCGACGGGTCGATCGCCCCGTTCCCGGCCATTTCCGGATCAGGTTGGTCCGTGGCGGCTGGGCCGTTCCCGCGATGATCGAAGAGAGCGATGGCCTTTGGCGCGCCACGATCGACGGACGGGTTGCGGCCTGGGTCGCCGATCCCCTGAGCTGCGCCGATCTGGCCAGGGTCTGGCACTACGGGCGCGAAATCACGGCCTGGCACTATCAGGATCTGCTCGCGCTCAAGGCCAGAGCCGCGGCAGAGCAGCCCGGCCACCCCTGCCTTCATCCTGAGCGCGCCATGCATCCGATCACGCTGCCCGTCGTGCGGCGCGGCGATCTGATTCCAGCGGCTCGCGCCCTGCTGCAGGGGATCCGCCGATGAACTGGCTCGAGGACCTGCCGCCCGAGACGGAGATGGCGAAGCTGTTCCGCACCGCGGCCGAGGCGCTCTACCTGATCGCGTCGTGGTCCTCCACCGCTTCGACCAACAAGATCACGGTGGGCGATTACGCGGCGATGATGGCCGACATCAGTGCGGATACGCGGCTCACATGATCGGAGAGGCCGACGCCCACGCAGGATTCGGCCGCTTCATGCGCTATGCGGTCCCGGTCACGACGGTCATCGCAATCGCGGTCGAGGTTATACTCGACGGACTGCTCGGGCGCGTGAACCCATGAAGATCACGCTCGAACCCACCGCGGTGATTGTCCTGGTCAACGACGTCGCGATGCGCGTCTGGACCGGAACGACGAGCAACGGAGCACCTGTCACCGCGTATGTGCATCGCCTCGAAGTGCCGACCGGCGCGCTGCGCCCCGAGGACTTCGAGCACCTGATCGCAGCGGCGCCGATCAAAGTTCGCGAGATCAAGATCGAGGAAGGGCACACCACCATTTCGGATGGAGGCATATCCGATGGGATCGGGTGAGGCCGAGAACATCGTGCCGATCAAGCAACCCAGCAGGTCGTGCGGTTCCTGCAGGCACTGGTCCGAGCATTTGGTGAAGATCGAGGACGGCGTCCTCGTGGCGCGCTGCCTGGAACGGGAGTCGCCCGACACGGGTCGATACACCAGGGCAGAGCATGCCTGCATGCGCTGGGCCGATGCTCCGTTCGGTGCGATCGATGATCCGGACCATGAGGGCCTCGCGCCATACGCGGTGCCGCCCGCGAACGTGGCGGATCAACCCACCGCGTATGAGATCCTGATCCCTGGCGTGCCGGCCCGGACCGCGTCCGCCGCACTGGCCAGGAAGCCGAGCCTCTCGGCGATCAAGCAGATCGTCTCGCCGGTGATCGGCCCTGCGATCGAGCACGTCTCGGTCTACCTGCTCGAAGGCCCGGCCTCGATGTTCGTCGACGAGAACGGGCACGCGAAGGGCCTGACCAGGAATGGACCAGCCACCGCGTTCTATCGGCGCTGGACCCTGATGCAGGCGCCCAAGAGGCATCCCGAAGATCTGCCCTGGATCGCTGGGCCAGCGGTCTTGTTCCACCGGAGGGTTTGGTTCTGATGATGAGCAAAGCTGTGACGCCGGATGAGATCCGCGACCTGGTGCGCCGCGTCAGGATCGATGGATGGACCTACGAAAACTGGATGGCCGCAGCGCTCGTGATCTGCGGTGACGCCGATCCGTATCGGGTCGGGTTGGGCGCGGACTGCAGCCTCGCGATTCCGGACTGGTCGATCAACCTGAGCGCGTCCGCGGCACTGATGCCTCCTGGGTATGAGATCACGATCACGCGGGACGAAAACGGGGTCACCTCAGTCCTTGCGGAACGGGGGATCATCAGGGTCCGCAGCCAGGCCCCAACCGAAGCCATGGCGCGCTGGATGGTCGCGATGCTGGCCCGCGCGCGGGAGGCGGAACTTTCTGAAAAACAGCAGAAGGAGACAGGAGAAAGCCGAACCTCTGAATGAGACCTGAATGAAACCCATACCATCAAAGCACACGGAGCGAACCTACATGGCTAAGTCACCGAAGGCTGCAGAAAGCAACTCCAACCGCGAGATCCTGATCGACGAGTTCCAGATGGAGTCGGTCACGATCAAGTTGGTTGGAACAACGCCCCTGGTCTTCAACTCGATGTCCGCCAAGCAGAGCCTTGAGGGCATTATGGTCCCGGAACTCGGCGGGCGGCGCGAACAGGCCCAGCGCACCGGCTCCCTGAAGCACGATCCAATCCAGGAATACAGGGACAGCGTGTACCGTTCCCGCGGTGCAGACGCTCCGACGCGCCTCGTCGTCCCTGGGCCCGCGTTCAAGGGCGCGCTACTCACCGCCGCGCTTCGCACGCCCGGCGTGACGAAGACCGAGATGGGGCAACTCACCTGGGTCGAGGGTTACAGCATCGATCTGTATGGCGTGCCGCAGATGATGATGGCCGTGGTTCGGCAGGCCGGCATGAATAAGACGCCTGACGTCCGGACCCGCGCAATCGTTCCGGAATGGGCATGTCAGGTCACGATCCGATACGCAGTGCCAGCCCTGCGCGCCAAGACGATCGGAAGCCTGATGCACTCGGCCGGCCTTCTGTGTGGCGTGGGCGACTACCGCCAAGAGAAGGGCAAGGGCTCGTTCGGCCTGTGGCGCTGCGTTCAGAGCGACGATCCAACGCATGCCGAGATCGTGGCCGCGGGCGGCCGAGAAGCGCAGGACGCAGCGCTGGAGTCTCCCGACTTCTATGACGCCGACACCGAGCAGATGTTCCGCTGGTACACCGAGGCGGTGCGGCAGCTTGGCGTGGAGCAGGGACACGAGGGGTTCCGGTGGCCGACCGGAACCGCGCCGTCCGAGCAGGAGATCCCGGAACCCCATGTCGTGGCTCACGGGAAGCGTGGACGTACGAACGGTAAGGCGCACGCGTGACAATCCGCGACGCGCAGCGGGCCGAACTCCTCCGCCTAGCGGAGGAGCAACGGCTCACGGTCAAGGACGTCATCGCGACTGCGCGCGATGAAGCTTCGCCACTGCACGGGTACTTCACCTGGGATCCCGACGAGGCGCTGCAGAAGAACCTCGAGACCGAAGCGCGTGAACTGATCCGGTCGTTCAAGATCACAGTCACGGTGAAGTCGTACACGTTCAAGGCGCCCGAGTTCATCCGGGATCTCGAGAACGACCAGGGCTACGTCAGGACCGTGACTGTCAAGGACGACGTGCTCCGAGCAAGGGACGCAGTCAGCGCGGAAATTGAGCGCGTCATTGCCGCACTGACCCGTGCCCGCGCCGTGTCCGCGGTGCTGGGCATGCAGGACCGCCTCGCGTCACTGATCGACGACGTCGATGCGTTCCAGGCCGATGTGTCTGAGAGGTGGTCGACCAATTCGCTCGCCTCCTGAGTGTCGATGTCGAGGCAAGGTAGTCGCGGCAGGGCCAGGTTTGGAGCGGCAGGGCCAGGCGCGGCCGGGCTCGGCATGGTGTGGCTGTCGCGGGATGGACAGGTATGGCGCGGCGCGGCGTGGCTAGGCGGTTGTGGCTCGGTAGGCGAGGCGAGCCCTGGCGATGTCGGGCGGTCGAAGATTGGTGAGGCAAGGCTGGGCAAGGCGGTCATGTAAGGGCATGGCTTGGCGAGGCGAGGCAAGGCAGTCGCGGATTGGCAAGGTGAGGCAGGGCACGGAAAGGCGGTCAAGGAATGGAGAGGCGAGACGGGGCTTGGTTCGGCGGTCCCGGCTAGGCGTGGAACGGTCCGGATCGGCAGGGCGTGGCGGTCGGGGAAAGGCTCGGCATGGCGTGGTCAGGCAGTCGTGGATTGGCAAGATCAGGTATGGCGAGGCGCGGCGCGGCAGTCGTGACGATCATAACAATTCGGAATGGAGTTGGTGATGGCGAGAAATTCCAGGATCAGCGAACTGCCGCCCGGCGTGCGCGACGCACCGTCGCCCGACACAGTGGTGCCGCGCTTCTGCACCGCGACCCGAGCAGACCACGCGCGGGTCGAGCGGTGGATCGGAGGCCTGCGCCGCGCGATGTTCGTCGCCTACGGCTACGGCGCTGCGATGGGCCTCGTGGTCGGCCTGATTGCC
>CAYZKM010000050.1:0-15863 GCA_964478525.1 uncultured Bifidobacterium sp. | reverse complement strand
CGCGCTTCTGCAACGCCTCGATCTTGCGCATCAGGTCGGCGATCGTCGGTTCCTGCGCGGCGGCTGGGCCGGTGGCCACCGTGGCGACAAGCGCAAGCCCGAGCCCAAGCGCAGGCATGGCTCGGCTGGTGGTGCGACGACCGGTGATATTGCGCGGTAGCATTGACGGCTGTCTCCCACCCATTTCTGCCCGCCGCGCCAGGCTGGCGGATTCAGTCGATGCCCGGGCGGCGGGTCAGGTGCCGCCGCCGGCCTGATGCATGTCGGCCAGCGCCGCCTTCAGGACATCTTCCTTGGTTTCGTCGAACGAGCTGCGCAGCACGGTGCCGCCGGTGCCCTGCAGGGCCGAGGCGACCTTGTCGGTGGTCATCTTCCGGATCAGCAGGAACAGCGCGGCATTGCCGGATTGCAGGGTCTTGCCGACGCTTTTCATGAAGTCGTCATTGATTCCGACATCCGTCAGCTTGCCGCTGAGCGCGCCCGACGCGGCGCCGAGCGCGGCCCCGGCCAGGGGCATCATGAATAGAAGGCCGACCAACGTTCCCCAGAACATGCCTGAAACGGCGCCAGCTTTTACCGGATGAAACAATTGGTTCAACCGGACATGGCCTTCCGGACATTTCGTCGCGATGACGGCGTCGCCGAGTTCGATCAGATACTCGGCCTGCATTCCCAGCAATTTCTGACGCACCGCCTCGGCTGCGGCTTCTGTGGGGTACTCGATGACCAGAAGATCAGACATGTACGATAATCCTGCTTTGTGAAATCCAAGTCGCCGCGTGCACCTGAACCTCGGGCCGGCATTCCCGGACCCCGGAATCCCCGAATCGAAGTCCGGATACTGTACAGGACCCCGACAGTCGTCACTGTAGACACCGGATTCACCGCCAGCAAGCCACCCCGTCCAACATTGTCCCGCCCCGACGGTGCGTCGATACGGGCTTGACGCGATGGGGGCGATGTATCTTCAATCGAGGCCGGAAGACCAGACGCCGCAAGAGCGGATCGTCATCCGCCCAGAGCCATGCGTTCACGAGGAACATCCACGCCATGACCAGTCAAGCGGACAACGCCGTCGACGCAGTATTGTCCTGTATCGAACGGGATGCCGACGCGGCGCGGGGACGGCTGTTCGACCTTCTGCGCATTCCCTGCATCAGCACGCTGCCCGCGCATCAGCCGGACATGCAGAAGGCGGCGGAATGGTTACGTGACCAACTTCTCGAACTCGGATTCCGTGTCGAGATCAGGCCGACCCCCGGCCACCCCGTCGTGCTGGCACATCATGACGGCCCCGCCGGCACCAAGGCGCCGCGCATCCTGTTCTATGGCCATTACGACGTGCAGCCGGCCGATCCGCTGGAATTGTGGGACAGCCCGCCGTTCGATCCGCAGCTGGTGGACGGGCCGCGCGGGCCGCGAATCGTCGCCCGCGGTGCGGTGGACGACAAGGGACAGATGATGATGTTCGTCGAGGCCCTGCGTGCCTGGAAGGCGGCCGGCGGCGGCGTTCCGGTGCCGGTCACGATGGTGCTGGAAGGTGAGGAGGAAATCGGCAGCCCCAACCTGCAACCTTTCCTGGCCGCCAACAAGGCGGAACTGGCGGCGGATTTCGCGCTGATCAGCGACACCAACATGTGGGACATCGACACCCCGGCGCTGACGACGCGGCTGCGCGGCATGTGCCTGTGCGAACTGACCGTGACCGGGCCGGTACGCGACCTGCATTCGGGGCTGTTCGGCGGTTCGGCGCTGAACCCGATCAACGTGCTGACCAGTATCCTCGGTGATCTGCAGGACGCGCAGGGAACGATCCAGGTGCCTGGCTTCTACGACTCGGTGAAGGTGGTCAGCAACGCGCAGAAGGCACAATGGGGCGAGCTGGGTTTCGATGAAGGCGCCTTCCTGCAAGGCATCGGCCTGTCGTCGCCCGGCGGCGAAAAAGGCTTCTCCGGCCTGGAACGGCTGTGGTCGCGCCCGACCGCCGATATCAACGGCATCTGGGGCGGCTATACCGAGGAAGGCAGCAAGACGATCATCCCCTCGAAAGCCTCGGCCAAGGTCTCGTTCCGCCTGGTGCCCAACCAGGAACCGAAGGCGATCATGGACGGCTTCCGCCAGTTCGTCGCCGACCGCCTGCCCCCCGGCATGTCCGTCTCCTACCAGGAATTCGGCATGTCGCTGGGCATGGAGATCGAGACCGATACGCCATGGGTCACCGCGGCGCGCGCCGCGCTGCAACAGGAATACGGGCGGGCGGCGGTGATGATCGGCAGCGGCGGATCGATCCCGGTGGTGGAGCAGATCAAGCGCACGCTGGGCCTGGACACGCTGATGATGGGCTTCGGCCTGGACGACGATCAGATCCACAGCCCGAACGAGAAGTTCGAGCTGCGCTGCTTCCATCAGGGCACGCGGTCCCATGCCCTGCTGCTGGGCAAGCTGTCGGGCCGGGGGTGACGGACCGCGTCAGACGCCGTCTATCAGTTCCGAGATGTCATAACTGGCGGCACGCCCCAGCTTGCCGCCACTCTCGGCCAGGAACCGATCCGCAGCCGCGCGGCCATCGTCGCGCAGCATCGCCAGGAAGTCCCACTCGGCATTCAGCTTCGAGGAATAGCCGAGGGATTGCATCGCCTCCCCGGTGATGCGGTGCATTCGCATGGTGCCCCATCTGGCGCATTCATGATCGCCGGCGCTCGCCATTTCATGCAGCAGCGCCATCATGCGCAGCTCTTTCAGCAGCACGGCATTGAACGAAACCTCGTTCAGCCGGCTGATGATATCGCGCGCGGATTGCGGCGTCTCCGCCCGCTCCACCGGGTTGATCTGCACCAGGATGGTATCCTGCGAGTCGCATTCGCGGACCAGCGGCGTCATGGTCGGGTTGCCGGAATAGCCGCCATCCCAGTACGGCTCGCCGTCGATCTCGACCGCCTGGAACAATGTCGGCAGGCAGGCCGAGGCCAGCAGCACCAGCGGCGTCAGCTCGTGCCGGCGGAACACCCGCCCGCGCCCGGTACGGACATTCGTCGCCGTGATGAACAGCTTGATCGGCCCGGACGCGACCGCCTTGAAGTCGACGGATTGTTCCAGGATCTCCTGCAACGGATTCGATCCGTACGGGCTGATATCGTACGGCGAGAACAGGCGCGACATCATGTCCATCGCCAGGAAGGTCGGTGAATGGTCCAGCGACCACCGGCCCAAAATGATGTCCAGGAAGCTGCGGCGGAACGGGCTGAACCGCGCGGCATCCGATACTTTGCGCCAGAACGCCGACAATGCCTGCTGCGCGGCCGCGGCCCCGCCCGTCGCATAGCCGGACGCGAGGACGGCGGCATTCATCGCACCGGCCGAGGTGCCGGAGATGCCGTCGAACCGCAGCCATGGCTCGTCTAGCAGCCGGTCCAGCACACCCCAGGTGAACGCGCCATGCGCGCCGCCCCCCTGCAGGGCCAGATCGATCAGAAGCGGGTCGCGTGCGCTGGCGGTCATGGCCAATGGTCCCGTAATTGTCTCATGCTCGGCCGCGCGGACGCGGTCGGGAACGGTTCCACCCCGGATCGTTGCTTGCCGTCCCTATAGAGCGGCTTGCCCCGCAATGCCAGCCAGCACGCTGCGTGGCTGGCCGTGAACGGTCAGCGTGAGCCCCCTACGCCGCCTGCTCCATGGTCGAGGTCAGGCCCGCCACCGTGGTGCGATGCATGTCGCGCACCTCGGTCGCATCGAACGGGCGGGACCGGTGCATCGTCGCCTGGTTGTCCCACATCACCAGGTCGAACGGCCGCCATGCATGGGCATAGACGTATTTGCGCTGCGTCGCATGCTCGATCAGGTCGCGCAGGAAGGCGCGCGCCTCGGGGACCGGCCAGCCCAGGATGGTGCCGGCATGGGATGCCAGATACAGCGATTTCCGCCCCGTGGACGGATGACGGCGGACCAGGCGCTGCTGCACCGGGTCGATCGGGCGAATGGACAGAGTCATGATGGTCCCCCCTGGCGGATGGATGGCGGTGGCGGCATGCGCATCAGCCTGTGGACGGGGGCGAGGGCTGTCAACTGCCGTCCTTGGTCCACATGTTCTCCCAGAACAGGTCCTTCCAGCTGTCCGGCTTGTTCTTCAGCGTCCCGGCTGCGTGCATGAACTCGGCGTGCTTCCTGGTGCCCCTCGGCGTGGAACTGTACCGGATCTGCGCGGGATCGACGATCATCCGCTCGATCCAGTCCAGGTCCCGCTTCTGCGGTTCGCGCGCGACATAGATGCGCGCCGCCTCGCGCGGATGGTCACGGATGAAATCGAATGCCTCCTCGAACGCGGCGGCGGTCGCGGCATACAGTTTCGGGTTCGGATCGTGGAACCTGGCACTGGCGTACAGCAGCGCGATTGACGTACCGGGTTCCAGATAGTCGTCCGAGTTCATCACCAGGTGGACCTTGCCGGACTCCATCTCCTCGACGCTGAAGGGCAGGATCGAGGCATGGGTCTTCACCTCGCCCGACCCGCTCAGCAGCATCGCCATCGCATCGGGGTTGGACATCGATACCAGCAGAGGATCCAGGCGAAACCGCTGATCCCAGCCCCATTCCTTGGCGGCGGCCATCTGCAGGGCGATGGCCTGCGCGGTCACCTTGATGGCGCTGACGGCAATGCGATCGTTGGGCCCGAAATCACGGATGGACCGGATGCGCGGATCGGTGCTGAGCAGGCGGATGGACCCGCCCGACAGCGGTGTCACCGCGCGCACACGCTGCGCCCCGCGGGTCTTGTCCCACAGGATGAAGGCGGGGCCGAAGCCGCCCATCGCCAGGTCGGCATCACCCGCCAGCAGGATGTCGCTGCTGGCCGGGCCGCTGGCCATATGGGTCAGGGTGACCTTGATCGGGCCAAGCCCGGCGGCGGTGGCGTGCTTCTGGATCAGCCCGCGATCCACCGCGACATAGGTCGGCAGATAGGCCAGGCCATAGGGCATCACGATGCGCACCTGATCGGCCTCGGCGTGCGCGGCACGACCGGCACCCAGACCCGTCAATGCCAGACCCATCAGCAGCAGCAGGACCAGACGGACGATCCGGTGGACAGGCCTGCCCATGGCGTTCTCCCCGAGACTGTGACTCTGCGGCACATCGTTCTGGGCGGGCAGGCACGGAAACCGCCGGCCCGCGGGGCGAGTGTATCCGGACGGGCGGGAATGGGAAACCGGCCTGGCGCGGGAACGCTGCCCCGCGCCAGGCGGTGGCGTCAGACCGGACGGCGGCGCGACCGCCAGGTCAGGCTGCCCAGGCCCAGCAGTCCGGTCAGCATCATCAGCATCGATCCGGGCTCGGGCACGTCGGTGCCGCCCGTCGTGACATTCGCCATCAGCGTCAGCGTCATATCCAGGGTCGGCCCGACATAGCCGCTGGCGTTGTGGCCGAAGCTGGACAGGTGGATGATCTGCAGGAACTGTCCCAGGGCCGTCGGGTCGAAGGCGACGCTCAGCCCGCCGAACGACCCGCCCGCGGCCAGGTCGGCAAACGGGTTGAAGCCGCTCAAGGTGAAGCCGCTGCCGCTGGCCACACTGAAGCTGCCGTCCAGCAGGTCGGACGGGCCGGATGCGGCGTTCAGCGCGGCAAGGGCGGCGGAGATCGCGGACCCGCCCTGCGTCAGCGTCCCGAGGTTGAGGATATAGTTCCCGCCGCTGGCGTCCAGGGACCCCGCGCCGCCGGTCTTGGACAGGGCCGCCACCGCATAGTTGTTCACCTGCGCGCTGAGTGCGACCGGCCCGGTGGACAGGCTGACATCGGACAGATCGCCGTTATGGCTGGTCAGCAGCAGCGAGGCGCTGCCGGCGTTGAACACGCCGGCCTTGCTGGTATCCAGCCCGACGCCCAGGGCAGAGGAGCTCGATCCCGCCGCGACGCCGCTGCCCAGCGTGCTGCCGGCATTGGTGAACGGGCCGGTGACGGTGCCGACGCTGCCTGTAATGACATCCGTCAGGGCACCGGCGGCGGTGTTGGCGACCGAGATGGATTTCGTGGCGACCGTGTCACCCACATGGACGATGCCGAAATCCACCGATGGCGCCACCGCCGCGGCGGCGGTCTGGTACACTTTTCCGGTCACCGCGACCGACCCCGACCCGACCCCCACATCCGCCGCGCCGGTGGTACCGGCACCGGTCGAGGTGAAGTCGACCTGTGCGTTGCCGGTGAAGGTGCCGGATGTCGCGGTGTTCAGGCCCAGCTTCAGGGACGCGGCATCGGTGCCGCCGGCGGCCAGGTTGGCGATGGACCCGCCGGCGTTGGAGAATCCGGTGGGCACCGGCGCGGCGAGGCCGGCCTTCAGCCCCTCGGTGAACGCATCGGGGGACGTGTTGGTCACGCTGATCGCCTGGGTCGGCGCGGTGTCGCCGACGCGGGCGGCCAGGGTGATGGCGGACGTGTTCAGCGTCGGGTTCGCCAGGCGATAGACATTGCCGCTGACCGCGACATTGGTGTTGCCCAGGTCGGTGACCGTGCCGCCGTTGAACGCGGTGCCGTCGGATTTGAAGTTCAGGATCGCGTTGCCCGCCTTGGCGCCGGCGGTGCTGGTATCGATGTTCACGACGATGCTGCCGCTGCCCGACGGGTTCGGCGGGTTGCTGCCCTGCGGTGCCAGAGAATTGCCGGGGGACCCGAAACCGCCCGAGGCGATGATGCCGGTGCCCGAGGTGCCGACGGCCGATCCGATCAGCCCTTCGGTGAAGGCGCCGACGGGGGCGGAGTTGGTCACGCTGATCGTCTGCGCCGTCGTGGCCGTGCCGACGCGGACATTGCCGAACGAGACCGGCTGGGCGTTGTTGATGGTCGGCTGCGCCAGGTTGGTGATCGTGGCGGTGACGCTGCCGCTGACGCCGACACTCTGGTCGGCCAGGGTGGTGTCGGCCAGGCCGCTGATCGTGCCGTTCGACGCCTGCTTCACGGTGACGCTGCCGTTGACCGTGCCGGCCGACAGCGTGCTGATCACCGCCTTCATGCTGGTGGCATCGGTGCTGCCCGCGGCCAGGTTGGTGATCGACCCGGTGAAGGTCGGGGTCAGCGATCCGCCGCCATTGGTATAGGCGCCGAACGCGCTGTTCAGCCCTTCCGAGAACGCCCCCGCTGGGGCGGTGTTGGTGATGCTGAGTGCCGTGGCGACCGACCCGCCGCCATCGCCGACATGCAGCACACCGAGGTTCACCGGCGCGATCACGTTCGACTTCGCCAGGTTATAGGCAGCACCGGTCACCGACACGCTCTGGGCGGACAATGCCGTGTCGGCCAGGCCGCTGAGCGTACCGTTCGAGGTCAGGCCCAGCGCGACGGTGCCGTTCCGGCTGCCGGCCGTCGTGGTGTCGATGCCGACCTTGATCGCGGTGCTGGTCGATCCCGCCGCCAGGTTGGTGATGGCCGCGCCGTTCGTGGTGGCGCCGCCGGTCGTGCCGGTGACCTTGGCGTCCAGCCCTTCCTGGAACGCGGCGTTGGAGATCACCGTGTTCTTGATGCTGACGGATTGCTGCGTGACCACGTCGCCGACATGGACGTTGCCGAAGGCGATCGGGGTCGACGGGGTGACGGTGGGCGAGGCCAGGTCATAGGCCGTGCCGGTCACGCTGATGGTTTTCGATGCGACGTTGTCGAAATTGGACACCACCGTCATGGCCTGGCTGACCAATGTCCCGGCACCGGCGGGCGTGACGGACACCGATCGGGTGACCGACCCGCCAGGGGCGATGGCGCCGAAATCGGGGTTCGCCACGGTCAGCCCCGCGGTGGTCTGCACCGCGCCGCGCAGGTCCGGCGCGCCGGTGCCGTTCCAGTTGATATCGAAACTGCCGCCAAGCGCGCTGCCGACATGGACGTTGCCCAGGGCCAGTGTCGGCGTCGGCGTGCTGCCGCCGGTGACGCCCGCGCCCGACACGGTCATGGCGAGGCCCGTGCCGGACGCCAGGATCTGGCCGCTGCCGGTCACGTTGGCGTGGTTGTTGAAGCTGTTGCCGCTGCCGAAATTGCCGCTGTTGTAGTCCTTGCCGATGGTGATGTTCTGGCTGCCCAGGTTCAGGCTGCCGCCGCTGGCCAGGCTGAGCACGCCCGCCGTATTGGCCGCCGTCGCCCCCGACAGGTTCAGCGTGGCGCCCGCGGCAGCCGCGACGGTGCCGGTTCCGGTGACGCCGCCGGTCACGTTCAGGGTGCCCAGCGCGGCGGTGATGGTGCCGGCGTTGGCGACGTGGTTGTCGACGGTGCCATAGCCGCTGATCACGCCGGATGTGCTGTTGGTCAGGGAGTTCGTGGCCTTGAACGACGCGTTGGCGCTGCCGCTTGCCAGTTCGATCAGACCATTATTGGTGAAGTCGCCGCCACCGCCCGAGGCAACGAACTGCCGGCTTTCCTGGATGCGCAGTGCGCCGTTGTTGGTGGCCAGGGTCTGGTCGATCGCGGTGCCGCCGACCGTCAGGGTGGAACCCGCGCCGACCAGGTAGATATCGGCCGCGTTCGTCGCGATCGTGCCGCCGTTCACCGCGACGGTGGCGCCTGATCCGGTGGAGATCGCGCGCCAGATGCCGCCGGTCAGCGTGCCGCCGGCATTGTTGGCGACCACGGCCGGACCGTTGAAGGTGACGGCGCTGCCGTTGGTTGCCTCGACCAGGCCGTTGTTGGTGGTTGTGCCGGCATTCACCACCATCCCCCCTGCGCCACTGCCGCGCAGCACGCCGCCTGAATTGTTGGTGATATCCAGGCCCAGGGTCAGCGTGTTCGCGCTGTTTGCCTCGACAGTGCCGCTGTTGTTCAGCGACAGGCCACCCGAGGTGAACATCTGCCCGGCGCCGATGATGGTGTTGTCGATGTTGTTCAGGACGGTGCCGGCCGAGCTGCTGTAGATACGGTTTGTCGGGGTGTTCGACAGGGCGATCGTGCCGCCCCCTGTCAGCGTCGCGCCGCCGGCGCCGATAATCAGGTCGGTGAAGTTGCCGCCTGAGTTCAACGCGATGGTGCCGGCATTGTTGATCGCGCCGACCAGGTTGTTCGCGGTGTTGTTGCCATAGAGCAGCGTGGTGCCGGCCGCGATGTTCACTGGCGCGCCGGCGGCGGTACCGTCCAGCGTGCTGTTGGATCCGTTGAACACGCCGCCGTTCTTGCCGGTCAGCGTGCCGCCCCGGATCGACGCGCTCGTGATGTCGACATGGGTGCCGGCGCCATCGGCCATGATACGTCCGGCGTTGCCGTTGCCGGTATTGTCGATGACCGACCCGCCCGTGATCGCCAGGCCGCCCGTGCCCGATGTCGTCTGCAGCAGGCCGACATTCTGCACCGGGTTGCTGCTGCCGAAGCCCGTGATCGACAGGGCGTTGTCTTTCGTCGCGTCGACCACGCCGGCTGTATCGTTGCGGAAGATCATGCCGGATCCGGGGGAGATTTGTCCGGCGCCGGCGATGACGTTGTCGACGTTTTCGAGCATCGCGCCGGCCGTGTTGCCGTAGATGCGGTTCGCCGGGGTGTTCGACAACGCGACTGTCCCGCCGCCGGTCAGGGCGGCGCCGTTCGCGCTGATAATCAGGTCCGTGAAGTTGCCGCCCGAGTTCAGCGCGATCGTCCCATTGTTGGCCAGGGTGCCAGCCAGCGTCATGTTGGCGTTGTTGCCGACATTGACCGTCGTGGCGGCGGCGATGTTCACCGGGGCGCCGGCGGTGGAGCCATCCAGGGTGCTGTTGTTGGTGTTGAACGTGCCGCCGCCCGAACCGGTCAGCGTGCCGCCCAGGATCGTGGTGCCGTTGACGATGTCCACATGCGCGTTTGCGCCGGTTGCCTGGATCTGGCCGCTGTTGGACTTGCCGGTATTGTCGATCGTCGTCCCGCTCAGCACTAGCCCGCCATTGCCGGCGGTGGTGTTGCTGGCCCGCAGCGTGCCGGTGTTCTGCACGGCGTTGGGGGAATCGATCGTCAATGCCGCCGTCAGGTTGGCGTCGACCAGGGCCTGGTTCTTCAGGATCAGGTTGGCGTTGCCGCCGATCTGCCCGGCGCCGCTGATCACGCTGTCGACGTTGTTCAGGACGGCACCGGCTGCCGCGCCCAGGATGCGGTTGGCCGTGCTGTTGGACGATGTGATGCCGCCGGGCCCGGTCAGGTTGACGGTGGATGCGCCGGCGATGACCAGGTCGGTGAAGTTGCCTAGCGAATTCAGCTTGATCGTGCCCTGCGCGTTGACCGTTCCCGCCAGGTTCAGTTGTGTGTTGTTGTTGACCTGCACGGTGCTTCCCGTGCTGATGGTAACCGGTGCCGCGGTGCCGTCCAGCAGGCCGGAACTGACGACCTGCACCACGCCGCCGCCCGACGTGGTGATGGTGCCGCCCTTGATCGTGCCACTCTGCAGATCGACATGTGTATTGGCGCCGATCGCGGTGATCAGGCCTGCATTGCCGCTTCCTGTATTGTCGATCGTGGTCTGCAGCAGCACGCCGCCATTGCCGGCGGTGGTATTGGTGGATCGGATCGTTCCGGTGTTCTCCACCGCGGTCGGTCCGTTGAAGACCAGGGCGTTGCCCAGGTTGGCGTCGATCACCGACTTGTTGCGCAGCGTCAGGCTGGCGTTCACGCCGATCGCGCCGGCGCCGCTGATGACACTGTCGGCATTGACCAGGATCGCGCCCGCGCCGGCGCCGTAGATGCGGTTCGCGCCGCTGTCCGAGGAGGTGATGCCGCCGGGTCCGGTCAGGGTGATGGTGCTGCCGGCGGCAATCACGACGTCGGTGAAGTTGCCGAGGGAGTTCATCTTGATGGTGCCCTGCGCCGACACCGTGCCGGCCAGGTTCAACTGTGTATTGTTGGCGACAATGACCGTGCTGCCGGACGCGATGGTGATGGCCCCCGCCGTGCCATCCAGTGTTCCCACGCCGGTGGTCTGCACGACACCGCCACCCGATGTCGTGATGGTGCCGCCCTTGATCGTGCCGCTCGACAGGTCGACATGGGAACCGGCGCCGATCGCCTGGATCGTGCCGCCGCCGGTGCTGTCGACGACCGTGCTGGATATCACCAGCCCACCGGTGTTGGTCGCCCGGATAAGTCCGTTGTTGGTGACCGGTGTGCCGCCGTTCAGTAACAGGGCCCCGGTCTGGTTCGCGTCGATCACGCCGCCGGAACGGTTGACGATCGACAGGTTGGCATTCGTGCCAAGCTGGCCGGTGCCCGAGATTGTGTTGTCGACATTGTCCAGCGTCGATCCCACGCCGCCAAAGACGCGGTTTGCCGAACTGTTCGACAGCGTGACCGACCCGCCGCCCTTCAGCGTCGTGGTGCCGCTGCTGACGACAAGATCGGTAAAATTACCCAGGGACTGAAGGGCGATCGTGCCCTTGTTGTCGATGGTACCCGCGATTCCCAGCGCATTGTTATTGTTGACGACGACCGCCGCGCCTGGCGCGATGGTAACCGGGCTGGATGTGCCGTCCAGCGTTCCGCCCGCCCCAGAGGTCTGGATCACGCCTCCGCCTGATGTCGCCAGCGTGCCGCCCTTGATGGTGGCCGCGCTCAGATCGACATGCGCGCCTGCGCCCACCGCCTGGATCGTGCCGCCCAGATTTTCGACTGTAGTGTTCTGCGACAGGACAAGTCCGCCGGTGTTGCTGGCGCGAAGGATGCCCTTGTTCGTTACGGTACCGCCGCCGTTGATCGACATGGCCGCGGTCTGGTTGGCGTCGATGACGCCCTGGGCCTGGTTCACGATCGACAGGTTGGCATTGACACCGATCTGCCCGCCGCCCTGGATGGTATTGTCGACGTTGTTCAGGATCGATCCTGGATTGCCGTAGACCCGGTTGGCGCTGCCGGCACCGATCACGACGACGCCGCCGCCGGTCAAGGACTGCGTCCCGCCGGTGAAGATCAGATCGGTCAGGTTGCCGAGCGAGGTGATGGACAGCGTGCCGGCGTTGGCAATGTTGCCTGCGATGGACAGGCTGGAGTTGTTGTTGAGATCGACGGTGCTGGTCGCACCGATCGTCAGGTCGCCGACCGAGAACCCTCCGTCGACATTCGCCGTGCCGCCGTTGCTGACCGAGACGGTGGCGGCCGCGCTGTTCGGCGTGGTCGCCGGGTTCCAGTTGGTGGACAGGCTCCATTGCCCGCTGCCGGCGTTGATCCAGCTTTGCGCCTGCGCCGACGGGGCGGACAGCGCCGCGACCACGGCGAGGGCGGACACGCTGCCCATCAGCAGGCTGACGCGCCGTGCCGGCAGGGCGGGGTTGGCGGCGCGATCCGCCATGATGCCGCTGTCGGCCTGGCTGTTGATCGTGGAACGCAACGTCTGCTTCGAGCCCATGCCACAACCCCCGCGAGCGGTACTGAGCGCGCACACACGAGAGTGGCAGTCTGTTTCCAGACATGTCGACGATCCGGCACTGCATCGAACGGTCGAAGTGCCGCGCGTCCTGAACAGCCACGCCCCGAGGGTCGTCCCGTACCAAATTTTGTCCTGTCTTCGTAATTGAGTTACATGATCCTTGCAATCGCGAACCAGCTTCGGAAATTACTCAGATTGGCTCTGCAACACTGAATATCCGACCGGTCACGCCGGGCGATCGGCCGATCCGGTCCCGGTATGATCAGGAAATTCAATGGGATGCCGCTCTATTTTGGTCGGTGGACATTCCGGTGACATGACGAGATATTTTATTTCGTTTCGGGCGCCGATCTCGCCGCACGTCTTGCCTACACGTTTCACCCGCTGCCGGCATGGTTCGTTGCGCGGCCGGCCGAATGCCGCCGCCCGGCCCCATCCGTCGCCATTTCCCCGGCCGCGCCACCCGTTCCCCGGTCGTCCGAGGCGCCGACAATTAATAAAAATTCGTTTTGATGGATCGGGCAGGCCTGCCAAACTGCGGAAAAGGCTGGGAGAGCACGTTGACGGAGTTGTGGGAGACCTGGGGAGCGCTCGCGTACCTCGTCGCGGCGGCTTGGGCCTTCTTCGAGGGCGAGACGTTCGTGATCGTCGCCGCCGCGGCCGGTGAGACGACCGGCCTGATCGATCCGTTCCTCCTGCTTATCGCCGTCTGGCTCGGATCGTTCGCCGGGGACCAGACCTGGTTCATGCTGGGCCGCCGACTCGGCCCGGCCGCGCTGCGCCGCATCCCGCAAGCCGCCCGCCAGGTCGCCCGCGCCTCGACCCTGCTCGAACGCTACGGCGTCCTGTTCGTCCTCAGCTTCCGATTCCTGTACGGCGTCCGTAACGTCGCCTCGGCCGTCTGCGGCATCGCGGGGATGGACCACCGGCGTTTCGCAGTGCTGAATTTCGTCGCCGCGGGTGTCTGGGCCGCCGCCTTCGTCTCCGCCGGATGGTTCCTCGGCGCCGCGCTCGGCCCCGACCGGCTGCTGTGGGTCCTGGGCGGCATCGCGGCCCTGGTCGTGGCGGCCATCCTGCTGCGGCGGCTGTGGCCGCGCAAACGAATCGCCGCGGCCACCACCGGCGGAGATTGATCGCACCCCGCCATCACCGCCCCAAGGCAGCGTTCAGCCGCCGGCCCAGCCATTCCGACGCCAGCAGCCCGGTCACCGCCAGCCCGATCGATACCATCGACAGCAGCGCCGCCTTCGACTCGCCGCCAGGCACCTGCAGCGCGGCATAGATCGCCAGCGGCAGGGTCTGCGTCTGGCCCGGAATATTGGCGGCGAAGGTGATCACCGCCCCGAATTCGCCCAGGCAGGTCGCATAGGCGACGATCCCGCCGACCAGGATGCCCGGAGACGCCAGCGGCAGGGTGATATTGAACAGCCGGTCAAGCCGCCCGGCGCCCAGGGTGCGCGCCGCCTGCTCCAGACCGGGATCGCCCGCCTCCAGCGACAGGCGGATCGAGCGCACCATGATCGGAAACGTCATCACCGCGCAGGCCAGGGCGGCCCCGGCGGTGGTGAACACCAGCCGAATGCCGAACCAGTCATGCAGCAGCGCACCCACCGGTCCGCGAATGCCGAAGGTGATCAGCAGCAGCCATCCGGTGACGACCGGCGGCAGCACCAGCGGCAGGTGAACCAGGGCATTCAGCAGCGCATGGCCGGGAAACCGGCAGCGCGCCAGCACCCAGGCCATGATCACGGCCGCCGGCAAACCGGCGCCGACCGCCTGCGCCGCCACATGCAGGGTCAGCCGAACGGCTTCCCATTCTTCCGGGGAGAGGACCAGCGTGCCTGACCTTGATGGGGGGCGAGAGCGGCGAACGGTATATCTGATCCGCTATAGCGGCAAGATCGGCCGGGCAGCCCGGGCCAGATGGACATTGTCAGATGGACATTGATCACCAGGTGCGGCCGTGTTTGGGTAAGCCATCATGGCACCCAAGAAAAACAGAACGGCAGAAACCCCCAAGCCGACCGACCGGTTGAGCATCCGTGTGGACCTCGCCATCGGTGCCCGCATCGGGCCTGGCAAGGTCGCGGTGCTGGAGGAAATCGCCCGATCCGGATCGATCTCGGCCGCCGGGCGCGCCCTGAAGATGTCGTATCGCCGGACCTGGGAACTGGTCGAGGATCTGAACCGCAGCCTCGGCACCCCGGTCGTGGACACGGCGGCCGGCGGCAGCGGTGGCGGTGGCGCGGTGCTGACCAAGGTCGGGAAGGCGGTGGTGGAACGCTATCGCGCGATCGAACTCGATGCCGCCGAGGCCGCGCGCAAGCATATCCAGGCGCTCAACCGGGCCTGCAATCCGCGCTGAGCCGGACGGGAACCGCGGTCCCCGTCCCGCCCTGTCCGATCCGCGCGATCAGGCGGCCTTGATGTTCGACCGCTTGATGTGGTCCAGGTTGCCGCCCTCGATCCGGATCAGCTTGGTCGGCCCGGCCCGGTTCGGTGAGTGCACGACGCCGACATCATAGAAATGCGCATCCCCCGGCCGCAGCACATAGCTGCGCTCGGGCTTCACCAGCTTGGGGTTGTCGCCGTCGCCGTCCTGCACGATCCGCCAGTCGGTCATCTCGGTATCGCCGACCGCCAGGCCATAGATCGCCCAGCTGGACCCATGATCGTGCGGCGCCCCCGCCGCCGCGCCCTCGTAGACATGGCCGCAGACGCAGAAGCCCAGCTCGGGATCTTCATACAGCACCTTCCGCGGCCGGCATTGGTCGGCGGTCAGGTGCCTGGCGATGAAATCCTGGTCGACCAGCGCCTTCGACACCGCCGCGCAGACCGCCTGCTTGCCCGCCGCGCTGGGATCGGCCTTCAGGGCGCCGCGGATTTCGGCGCTGAGTTGTTCCAATGTATAGGCCATGCCCGTCCTCCTTGATCTGGCGGGACCTTCGATGGTGTGGGGCTTGTCGTCGTTGATCCAGATCAATGCCCATCCCGCACGACGATTGACGATGTTCGGCCAATATGCGCCAAAGATGTGCGGAATTTGGAGGAAACCACCATGAGCACCGACTGGCAGAAGATCGTCGCCGACCTGGAACGGCTGCTGCGCCTGCGCACCCCGCCCTTCGCGATGAAGCTGTTCGAGAACAGGGCGGACATGGAGGCGATCCCCCGCATCCGCCGTCCCAAGGCGATCCACGCCTTCGACCAGGTGGTCGGCCAGGCCGCTCGGCTGGGCTGGACGGTGGGGGTGACCGCCGATGACCTGGTCGGCGCGCAATGCCGCGCGGTGATCGGCCTGGGGAACTCGAAGGATGCCGAGTGGAAGTCCGGCCAGCGCATGGTCGGCGTCTGGTACTCCACGCCCGAGGATGCCGGTGCGCACCAGGCCGCAATGAACTGCGTCGAGGACGGCAAGTTCGAGGCCATGGTCGTCTCGCCGCTGGCCAGCGGGCGGCTGAACCCGCCGGATATCGCGCTGTTCTCCGCCACGCCGGGCGCGATGATGTACTTCATCAACGGGCAG
>CAYZKM010000049.1:0-16000 GCA_964478525.1 uncultured Bifidobacterium sp. | reverse complement strand
AGGATGGTCCGACGAGTTCGCACGATCCGTGCTCGGCCAAATGCGATAGCCCTGCGCCCGGACGGATGCGCCATCGCCAGGGCCGGTGGGGAATGCTATGACGCATCCGTTGTGACCCAGCGGCGCCCTTTCCCTCGTCCGTTCGCCTGCTTCCTGCGCACCCTCGCGCTGCTCGCGGTCCTGTCGCAAGCCATGTTTCCGTTGGCGGTGATGGCGTCCTGGCAGGCGGTCGCCGGGACCATCTGCACAGCCAGCGGCGACGGCGTCATCGTCCTGCATTCCGATGGTACGACACCGAAGACGCATGACTGCGGCACATGCCCGGTTTGCCAGGTGCGTACCCACGCCGATGTGGCAACCCTGCCCGCACCGGTGACCACCACCATCCAGGCGCCCAGGTACCACCATGTGGCGGAACGGCCCGGCCGGATCGCCCAGCCGCGCGCGCCACCGCTGTATCGCGCCCATGCGCGATCTCCACCCACCCTCTGCTGACCAACCGACCGCCGCGCGTGATCGCCTCATGCGCGAACAGACATTCGTTGGATCATCGGAGAGACCATGCCTCGTTCATCATTCTGCGCCCGCCGCCTGGCGGCGCTGTCCGCCCTGGCCGTGCTGGTCATGGCCACCAATCCCCGCGCCCAGGCGCATGTGACACTGGAAACGCAGCAGGCCCCGGTGGGCACGTCCTACAAGGCCGTACTGCGCGTCCCGCACGGATGCGGGGCGGACGCCACCACCTCGATCCGCGTCCAGATCCCCGAGGGCGTGATCGCGGTCAAACCCTCGCCCAAGGCCGGCTGGACGCTGACCACGACGACCGGGGACTACCAGCAGACCTACGACTATTTCGGCACCAAGGTCAGCAAGGGCGTGACGGAGATCGCCTGGTCGGACGGCAACCTGCCGGACGCGTGGTATGACGAGTTCGTCTTCCGCGTCTACCTCGCGCCAGCGTTGAAACCGGATACGACGCTCTACATTCCGGTCGTTCAGGGCTGCGCTGGCGGTGCGGCGGAACGGTGGATCGAAATCCCCGCCGGCGGGAAGTCCGCCAACGACTACAAGCGGCCGGCGCCCGGCCTGCTGCTGAAACCGGCGGGGGCCCGGGAATTCGGCCACTGATCGGCCGCAGCGGAAGCTGCAGTCGCATGGCCGAGCGCCTTGGCCATCTTGTCCTGTGCGTGGTGATGCTGCTGATCGTGCAGTCTGTCCGCGAGCCTGCCCATGCGCATGCGACGCTGATCGAGACCACGCCGGCGGCCGGCGCCGTGGTGGTCGAACCGCCGGCAGCACTGCGGCTGCGGTTCAACGAACCCGTCTCGGTGCTCGTGCTGCGGTTGTTCGCGCCGGATGGGCAGGCGCTCGATCTGGCCGGCGTGGACGCGTCTGATGGCGTGGTCACCGCTCGTCTGCCCTCGACCCTGACACCCGGCACGCATGTGCTGAGCTACCGGGTCACCTCCGCAGATGGGCATCCGGTGGGCGGCACGCTCAGCTTCTCTATCGGACGCCCTGGATCGGCCGGAGCGATGCCTGTGACCCGCACGAGTGAGGCAGTATGGTGCCTGATCTGGGTTGCGCGCGTGGTTTTGTATTTTGGGCTGTTCGGCGGCGTCGGCGGTGTGGTGTTCCACGCGATGTCCCCATCGAACGGGCGCGGCCGCGACGCGGTGACACTGGGCGCACTGATCGCCGGCCTGGCCGCCCTGCCGAACCTGGTTCTGCTGCAGGGGCTGGACGGGCTGGGCCTTGCACTCGCACTGGACGGGGCGGCATGGCGCCTGGGCTGGAACGGCAGCCTGGGCACCACCGTCGCGCTGGCGTGCCTTTCCCTGATCTGTGGCCTTGCCGCGCGCCGCGTCGCGCCCCGGTCCTTGGCGCTGGTCGCCCTGGCCCTGACAGGCGCGGCGATGGCCGCGTCGGGCCACGCGGCAACAGCGCCGCCGCAGATGGTAATGCGCCCTGGCGTCGCCATCCACGCCATGGCCCTGGCGGTGTGGTTCGGAAGCCTGATCCCACTCTGGCGACTGCTGCGTTCCGAGCCCGAGCGGGCGGCGCTTGTGCTCCCGCGGCTGTCGGCCGTCCTCGCGCCGGTCTTCCTGACGCTGGTCGGCACCGGCACGGTGCTGGCGGTCGTTCAACTGGGGCGGGTCTCTGCCCTGTGGAGCACCGGGTACGGCCTGCTGATGACGGCAAAGCTGCTGATGGTGGCCACCATCGTGGTGATCGCCGCCTGGAACCGATGGCGACTGACCCCGGCCATGCGCGTCGCACCCCACATCACCGCGCCGCGCATGGCACGCGCGGTCGCCCTGGAAATCGTGCTGGCCCTGACCGTGTTCGGCATCGCCGCGGCCTGGCGATTCACACCGCCACCCCGCGCACTGGCCATGGTGCCAGCATTGCCGCTGACCGCGCACATCCACACGGATCGCGTGATGGCGGACCTGACCCTGACACCTGGGCGAACCGGCGCCAACGACCTGGCGGTCGTACTGCAAACCGGACGGTTCACCCCGTTCACCGCGCGGGAGGTGACCGTCCTGTTTGCCCAACCGGACGCCGGCATGGCACCCATCGAGCGCCATGCCATCCTCGGCCCCAACGAAGTCTGGCGGGTCGCCGATCTGTCCTTGGTCGTTCCCGGCCAATGGCAGGTCACGATCGAAATCCTGGTCACGGATTTCGAACAGCTTTCGCTTGAGGACACGATCGTGGTGCCGCGATGAGTCGAAGTGGATCGGTGGCCCTGACAACGGGAGGCGTTTCATTGTGCGTTGCCAGTGGCGCCACCACGTTCGGGGTCGTCCTGGCACTGGCTGCCTGCTCGGCGATGACCGGCCAGGTCGTTGCTTGCCACTGGGTCCGAACCTCCGTAGCAACCCACGCAGAAATTCCGCTTCACGGTTCCGGAGTCGGCCCACGCGCGCCGATGTGATAGGCTGCCAGCTTTCAGGGAGTTCGAGCGATGGCCGACGCAAAGCTGGGTCCGAAAATGCAGGAATGGCAGGTTGAACACAGCAACCTCTACCTCAAAAGCGGCGGGGAAGAGGGGCACGTCATGAAGCGGACTCCGCCCGGGGGTTATCCGGAAATGGACGTCTATTCGCTGATGCTGACCACGACCGGCCGGAAGTCCGGCGAGAAATTCGTTTTTCCGCTCTATTACGGAACGACCGGCGACAGCTACATCATCGTCGCATCCAAGGGCGGCGCGCCGGACCACCCGGGCTGGTACAAGAATCTCGTCGCCAATCCCGATGTCGAGATTCAGGTCGGAACGAAGAAGCTCAAGGCGAAGGCGCGCACCGTCACGGGCGAGGAACGCGCAAGGCTTTGGCCGGTTGCTCTGAAATTCTGGCCCCCTTATGCCGATTACGCGAAGAAGACCGAGCGCGAGATTCCCGTGGTCGTGCTCGATCCTGTCGGATAGGGCTGGAATTGATCCGGGCGCGGCGCATTCGAGAGCGCCGCGCCCATCCCCTCGGCGGCGGTTCGCGCAGGCTCCTCGGACGGCGCGAAACGACGTGCTCCGTTGACGCGCTGGCGTTCGTGGACCGAGATCATCGCGGACCAAAGTATCGATGCCGTGTGTATCGGCACCTGGCCATACATGCATGCCGAGATGACGATCGCCGCGCTCGATGCCGGCAAGCACGTGCTCTGCGAGGCTCGGATGGCGATGAACGCGCGGGAAGCGCATGCGATGCTGGCAGCATCGCGCCGCAATCCCTCGCGTGTTGCGCAGATCGTTCCCGCACCGATGACGCTGCCGGTGGACCGGACCATCGCCGACACGATTGCCGGCGGGGCGATCATGCCTCTACAATGTCAGCCTCGCGTGGCTGGACCCTTGGCGGCGCGCACGACATGGATCACCCATAGGACGCGCCGCCCGGCTCGAATTGCGGGAACAGCACCGTGTTTTCCAGATGGATATGCGCGGTCAGGTCGCCGACGAATTCAGCCAGCCCGGCATAAAGCGCGATCCAAGTGCCACAAGCGCCGTCGGGCACCGCGAAGTCCCGCGTCAGACGGCGGATGTCCGCCAGGTCTCGCTCGTGACTGTCGTGATCAGCACGCATCACGGCGATGGGGTTCTCGATGCCCCGGCCACCGCCCCGGCGGATCGCCGGAAAGAGGATGAGTTCCTCCTTCTTCATGTGCACCTCCAGTTCACCAGTCATGCGCTTCAGAATATGCGCAAGGCCGGCGGGCACGTGGTCGGCCCCGGCATGCGCGGCCTCGACCTTCTCCGCCATCCGCACCAGCGGCGGCAGCTGTTCGCGGTGGCGGGCGTGATAGCGTGCCTCGACATGGCGGGTCAGCGCGGCGGCATCAAGGATCTGGTTGGTGTCGGTCATAAGGCGTGCTCCTTGGCGGGCGAGGGATGGCGCGGCCCAGCCGCGTCCCCTGCCTGTTCGATAGCCATCATCAGCGAGCGGGCGATGCGTTCGGCGCGAAGCGTGACATGGGCCGCACCTCGCGGCGTGCAGACCGCGTGCGCGATTTCATGGAACAGCGTGAGCCAGCGGTCGAAATGCGACGCATCGATCGGCAACGGGGTGTGCGCCGCCACGGGGTGTCCGTGATAGCGCCCGGTCATCAGCGCCACTGAAGACCAGAAGGCGACCATGCGCGCCAGATGCCGGTCCCAGTCGGTGATGCGCGCGGCGAAAATCGGGCCGAGCAGCGCATCCTGGCGAACCCTGTCGTAGAAGCGATGCACCAAGTCGCGCAGCACGTCATCATCGAGCCCGGTCTCGGCCATGATGGCGGCCGTCATCTCGGGCCGAGCCGATGCGATGCGCGGTGCCTGATCGAGGGTTGGCATACGGGTCCCCGGAAATCCGGCTTGAATTGCTATCCAGCCTCATTAATAGGTATTATAAATACCAATTCAAGTGGGAAAGTCTGGGACATGCGTCTCACCTCCTTCACCGACTATGGGCTACGCATGCTGATGCGCATGGCGGGCGATCCGGGACGTGCTTTCTCGACCAGCGAAATGGCCGAGGAGTTCGGGCTGCGGCGGAACCACCTGGCGAAGATCATGCAGCATCTCGCCCGCGCCGGCTTGATCGCGACCCGCCGCGGCGGGCGGGGTGGCGCGGTGCTCGCCCGGCCCGCCGATTCAATCCGGCTGGGCACGGTGATCCGACTGCTGGAAGAGGGGCAGCCGCTTGTGGAATGCTTCGCGAAGGATGGTGGTGCGTGCTCCATCGCCTGTCATTGCCACTTGAAGGCGCGCCTGCGCTCGGCCGAGATCGCTTTCCTCGCTGAGCTCGACCGATCGACCCTGGCCGACATCGTGCTCGCCCCCGAGGCTGTGGGTCGAGCACATTGATGGATCCCGGGCATGCAGGAACCGCTGGTCGCTGATCCAGTTGCGATCATCGACGACCTCACGACGCATCCGGGCGATCCCGCCGTCGGGGACGGCCAGTTGTGCGTTTCGCCGACCGCATCACGGCCCCAGCGATAGAAAGTGTCATCAGGATCCGCGGCATCCGTCAGGCGGAACCCGACGCTCCGAACCGCCGGCGACGCAGGATCGGCAGGCCGTCCTCGGTTTCTCCCACGATTTCATGGGTAGCGCGTGGCGGAAGATTGCCCGACGCATCGGCCCGGGCCGCCTGGCCCCGGGCTATCAGCGCCCGCACAAAGGACAGGGACGCGGCGTCCGTCGGAACAATATCATCTTCCGACGGGATGTTGCCGTCAGGGTCGGGGGGATGCTGGTTCATGGAGGATGATAGCGGCCACCCGACCCTTCGGGTCAATCGCGGCGCAGGCCGCAATCGAAGCAGCACCGTGTCATCAGCATCGCCCCGTCATCGGCCACCAGCCGGTGGGTCGTGAAGCGGCCACCGATATGCAGCAGCGGCACATCATCCGCGGCGTCGCCGTAGTCGACCCGGCCACGGCGGAAGATGTCGTCGGCGAACGAGGTCGCGGCGACCAAGGCGCTGGACGGCTGGATCGGGGTAGCGTCCGTGGCCGCCGCCATGGCCGAGAACGTCCGCGGGTGCGAGGGCGCCTCCAGCGCCAATGGCAGGCTGATGCCGTAGCTTCCCGCCCCCACGGCCACCAGGCCGAGCCTGGTGTCCGCGAGGACCGAGGAGTCCTGGACCATCGCCTTGGACTGGATCCGGTCAAAATCCGCAGCACTCGCCGCCGATCGGGGTGAGAGGATGGAACGCCGGACGAACACCGCTCGCAGCACGCTGGCATGCAGCCGGTCGGTCTTCGCGGCTTCCTGGACCATGCCGGCCGCCACCTGCGCGAAGAAGTTGGAGACCACGGGCGCCCGTCGGATTGCCGCGACCAGCACGCGGGCCATGTATTGCGCAACCTCCGCGAGATGGGCGGGTGTCGGGGCGCCCGAACTGGTCGCGGTCAGCAGGGTAGCCAACGCCTCAAAGAAGGCGCCCGAGAAAAGCCGCGAAAACGAGTGCGGCTCGGAGGACAGCGCGGAGGCCGGTCCGACATGCGGCAGGACATTGGGGTCGCGATAGGTGAAGCTGTTGACCGTGTTGCGCAGGCAGTCAGGATCCACATCCTGGGGATGGAGGAGCCGGATCGCGGCACCGAGCTGTTCGGCCATCCGTGACAAGCGGGAGCTGGTGTATAGCCGGCCGGCCGTGTCGTCGAGCACCGACCGCCGCATCGAGTCCAGGTCCAGCGCGCAGAGCAGCGCGCTGATGTCGCCGAAGGCCTCGTGAAAGGCTGCCGCCTCGTGGCTCGCGGCGCTCCATAGCTGCGGCTTGATCACATCCAGCACCGCGTGGCCGAGTTCGTGGCAGACGATATCGGGGCTTTCGCCCGACCAGACGCGCCCGAACGCGGTATCGCCATGGAAGAAGCGAAGGGCCTGGCGGTCGTAATACGCGTTGAAGTCGGGTTCGGTGGCGTCGAGGGCAACGGGCAGGGTCGCCCCGGTCCTCCAGTGCAGCGCGCCGATGATTCTTTGCCAGAACAACACGCCCCGGGTGACCGCCTCGGCTCCGGTCCAATAGCGGAATTCGGTGGTATGCGGCGGATACTGTCCCGGAGCGGGGGCGGGTTCGACGATCTGTACCTGGGCGGCGGCGACGTCGGGGGTGGTCCGGGATGTCAGGATATTGGTCGCCGGATCGTCTTCCCAGGCGAGAATGGTGCGACCGTCACCGGTCGGGGTTGCCGCGGCGGCCTCGGTCGGCTGGGGCTGCTGGGGCTGATGTTGCAGGCCCAGCATGGTACCGTGGGGGCCGACATGGCCGAGCAGGACGACGTTCTGGGGGACCATTCCGAAGCGGCCGCCCCCGGGTGGGACAAAGGTTGGCGGTGCGCCAACCGGCGCGACGACCCCGAAGGATCCCCCACCTGGAATGACGAAGCTGGGCGGGACAAGGCCGATCACCATCGTTCCGGGTGGAACGAAGGCGGTTTTGATGTCTGGCTGCGATTCCGACATGATTGGTGCTTCCTGTTAAGGTTGGTCTATCAGCGGGCCGGATCAAAGATGCCGCAAAGGTCACTGATCCCGTTGTTTGCCTGCTGATTTGTTTTGTCCCAGGTAAGCGCCGTCACCAGCGGGTCGTAGCCGAAGGCCAGGGGACGTTCGAACAACTGGATCATCTCGATACCCCGTGCGGTGGCGCGTGTGCCTTGCAGCGACAGGTTGATATTGTTGTTGGCCGGCAGGCTCTTCTGGATTTCCGCCAGCTGCTTGGAGATCTCCGTCAACTGGGTCGTTACGTTGGCGTTCGCGTTGGTCGGAGGAGTCACCGCCGGCTGGGTGGGCGCGGACGGGGGCGTGACACCTTCGGGCAACCGCGGATTGAAGGCCGCGCTGGCGGCCAGGGCCGCGGCACGATCGTCATGGAAGACGAACCTGATACCCCGCAAGTAGTAGACCCGACGCAGCATCGCCATCTGCGGCTGGAACTCCGGAAACGATGCGGACTGGGCATGATTCTTGCGATAGCCCCACCAGGCCCGCATGGCCTGATAGGCCGCTGTCTGCACGGCCTGACGCTGCACGCTGTCGCCGAACACACCCCTGCCGCTGCGGCAGGCGCGCTGGACCTCCTGGGCCATCCTGTCCAGAGGCAGGTCCACGATATGCACGCCCACTGCTTCGACGGTCAGGTATTTCGACTGACTGAGCGAGAACGACGACGCGATGCTTGCGAACGCGGTCGATGCCGCACCGGACGCCGCCGCCTGATCCACGGCCGCCAGCGAGTAGCTCGGCATTGCCGCCAGCGCCAGGTTGTCCTTCGGGTCCTGCTTGAAGTAATGAGGCGCGGTTCCACCGGCGAAGACATCGTTCTGGATCGAGCTGATCGGCTTTTCGAAGCGGGCCGGTGTCTTCATCATCTCGGCCCGAACGGCTTCCATCGGCACGACCAGCTGGTCGCTGACCCGCAGGGTTGTCGGGACACCGGGGGCCGCCCCCCCGTTCGATGCCGAAGTCGATACGTCCTCGATCCAGATCTGGCCGATCCGCATGTTCTCCTGCAGCGGGTAGACGGGCATGACGCCCAGTGCCCGCATGCCCTTGCCCATTTCCGCCGCCATGTCGGGCGGCTTCGGCAGGCCGCACGCCGCGGCCGTCAGGCAGGTGCCCATGGCCAGGATTGCACGCCACGGTGGTGTCGATCGGTTTCTTCCGCGCAATTTTGTGGTTTCGTCGGAAATTTCCATCTACCTTCCCTCCCGTATTTGATGAGGGCAGGCGATTTCCGCCCTCCTCACCGTCGAAGCATCGTCAAACAGGCGTCGTTACGCTTTCGTGAGCGCGGGAGCCGTTGCGGGACGGGTTCGACATGGTTGAAGCCAGATTGCTTTCACGGTGGACTCACGGTGGCGTGTTTAGCGTGCCGGGAACGACATGGCGCGATGCCATCAGGGAGGGGAGCATGGCGAGCAGGGGGCACGGCAGCGACAATCGTGGGCTGGAGGCGGGTGCGATGCCGGGTGTCGCGTTCGGCCGTTACGGAGCAATGTTCGATCTGCCATCCGCCGGCGCTTTGCCGGACGAGGCGATACGCTCCATTGCCCGGGCAATGATCAAGGCGGACAATGGCAAGCCTCTCACCGAGAGCGAAGGCGTCGACGAAAATCCAACCATTCCGTCCGGCTATACGTATTTCGGGCAATTCGTCGATCACGACATCACCTTCGATCCGACCCCGGTCGGTGCCTCGAATGCCGACAGGGAGGCTCTGGTCGACTTTCGTTCGCCGGCGCTGGACCTGGACAGTGTGTACGGTCGTGGTCCGGACGATCAGCCATACATGTACGAAGGCCTCAAACTTAGGGTCGGCCAGCCGGTGACGGCGGCAGATGCCAAGATTGGGGCGCGAAACGACCTTTTCCGGCTTGACGATGGAACACCCGTTTTGGGTGATAAGCGAAACGACGAAAACAAGATCGTCTCGCAATTCCATGGCGCGATCACCCGAATGCACAACAAGGTCGTCGAGGATAGCGGCTTGCTGGCAGCATTCCTTGGCCATGCGCCAACACAGGATGCCGAGCGTTTCCGGGCAGCCGCGGCGATCGTGCGCCATCATTACCAGTGGGTGGTCGTGTTCGACTTCCTGGATCGGATCTGCGAGCCTGGCATGGTGTCCGAAGTACTCAACCTGGGTGGGACACCACGTCTGCGAAACTACCTGAAGACCGACGCCGCCTTTCCCTACATGCCGATCGAATTTTCGGGGGCCGCATTCCGGTTCGGCCATTCGATGGTGCGGCCGAGCTATTCTTTGAACACTGAAACTATCACGGCCCAAGGCGGAGATCCTGCCAAGCAGCGCATCCAGACCTTCTCTCGCACAGAGGGTGCTGCACAGAATCTGAATGGTTTTCCCGGCACTCTTACATCGACGTGGGGTATCGACTTCGGGTTTTTTCTGGACACGCCAGCTGGATCTTCGGCCGAACCGAGGGGGTTGAAGGTCCCGCAACCATCGTACCGGATTGATGCGCTTCTCTCCGGCCCGCTTGCCGATCTACCGGAGTTCTTTCGGCAGACCGACCTGCCGGAGAACCAGGGTTCGCTGGTTGGTCACCTGGCGTTCCGAAATCTGCAACGCGGCCAGATGCTCGACCTTCCTTCAGGACAGGCGGTCTCGAAACAGTTGGGGATTGAACCACTGTCGGATGACATTCTCTGGAGTGCGGGTTCACGCCTGTTGAACATGAACAACCTGCCCGGCGACAGCATCAAGGACATCAAAGATACCAATGACCAGCGAGACAAAGTGAAGCGCGACTGGGTGGACGGCAATACGGGCGTCCTGAGGAACAACACGCCTCTTTGGTACTATATCCTGCGCGAGGCGGAGTACTACGGGGTCACAAACGACCTGAATGAGCCGTGGGTTGGTTTCGGTGGTCAGCATCTCGGCCCCGTCGGCAGCCGTATCGTGGCGGAGACGCTGGTCGGGCTGCTATGGCTCGACAAGAATTCCTTCCTGCACGACAGCCGCGGCTTCCGGCCGATGCCGCAGATCACAGGCGGTGAGAAATTGAACCTGCCCGTGCTGCTCCAATACGCGCTGGGTTGACCAGGTGTAGATACAACCGTGGCATCCGGCCATATGACCGGACCGCCGGCGCAGCATGGGTCATACAATATCCGGAACAGTTTCGCGGATGGAATAGTCGTGATCGCTTGACGAAACCGCAATGACGCAAGGGAATGAAGCAGAATGGCAATCGCACCGACTCCAACACCCCGCTTTCGGGTCACCGACCTCGACCGATGGGGCATGCTGGTCAAGAGCTGGGCTACCAGGCAGGACTACATGCAAACCGGGGACAACTTCGCGGAACAACCTCCCCGCAACTATTCCGTCAAAGGCTATCCCCCTGCCCCGACGCCGACCACGACGACGCTTGATATCGATGCCAACGGCACGCCCAAGCCATGGGCCCTGCCGCAGATGAGCGCGGTCGGAATACCGACGACGAGCAACACGATGGTGGCATTGCCCGCGGCGGTCGCACTCACGGCACTGGAATTTCAAGTGCTGCTGACGGCAGCCGGGGTTATCCTGTCGGAGCCACTGCCGACGGCATACACGCACGTGATCGTCTTGCAAGGCGACGAGAAGGTCATGGTGGTCCGCTTGCCACCGAAAGGCACGTTGCAGGCATCGGAAGATGACCTGATCAACGGCAAGCCATATCCATTCCAGGGCTACTATTCATCCTACTTCAATAACGTTCAGCCACAACTGCCAACGGCACAAGCCGACATCATGAAGCTGCACGCCTATCGGATCGGCGACTATACGTTGAGCAACTGCGACTGACAGCCCACCGGTTCACCCGTGATAGACCAGGTCTGTCACGGGTATTCCCGCCCGCGCCATGCCATCCCGCAGTCGTTGCCAGACCTCGAACCGACTGATCGGGTAAAGATGCATCATCCACTTGCCGATCATTGCGTCCGTCGGCGGTTCATTGCCGGTCCACGCCGTACGCACATTCGCATAGAACCGTGCGACATCGCGTCGTGCCTCCTCCATCCGTCCCAACTGGCACAGCGCGGCGGCTCGAAAGGCCGGCATCGTCAGCAACCCGTCCTGCGCCCGATCGGCGGCCACGATCGTGCCCTCGTAATCCCCGTGCAGATAACGAATGTTCGTCACATAGCCCCAATGGCTCAGGGTTGGCACCAGCGTCATTTCCAGCGCCATCATCGCCTGCTTTACCGCGCGTTCGGTATTCCCCTTGAAGCCGTAGAACATCGCGGACGACATCAAGGTATGGGAGTCATTGCTGTTCTGTTCACAGGCAATCTCCATATGCAACTCCGCCTGCGAGTACCGCCGACAGAACGCAAGCGCCCATCCCAGACACAGCTGTGCGCGTGAATCTCGCGGGTCCAGCGCCACCGCCCGTTGCGCAAGTCCCAAGGTCCGCTGGGCATGGTGTTCATCGCGAAACAGGCCGGGTTGCACGAAGTGGATGACGTTGTTCATCTGCGACAGCGCACTGTACAAGGGCGAGAACCCGGGCTCCCGCTCGATCGCGCGTGCCAGCATCTGCGCCGCCCGGTTCCAGTCCGCGACCTTGTATCCGCTGATGACGAACTGGCTGCGCAACCATGTGTCGTGCGCTTCCAGCGAGACATCCGACACATGCGAAAGCCGCATCAGCCGCTCGGTGGAAATCTGCACCTTCAGCGCGCCGGCGATGCGTCGAACGATGCGGTGCTGCGCTTCAGACCAACTGTCCAGCCGCAACTCGAACCGTTCGCCCCAGATTGCCAGGTTCGACGGTCTTTCCTGCAGGACCATCACGACATTGATCGTGTTGCCGCCCTGGTACGCTGTCGTGGTCACAGCATAACGTGACAGTACCGGGACACCCATGGGATCACCGGCCAGGTCGTCCTCCGAGCTCGTGATATACCACTCCCGGAACTGCGAAAGGCAGCTGATCAGCTCGATACGGAAACCATCGACCAGATGCGCCTGGTCCAGCGCGACCCCGCTCATGGCGAATTTGTCCACAAACAACGCCGGCTTCGACGAAATCGATCGCGGCCGTACCGGTTCGACCGTCCGACGCTCTGCCACCAGCGCCTGCCGCATCTCGGCTTCGAACGACAGCGCCGGCTCCGGCTCGACGCTGTTCGGCGCGTCATCGAACCGGCCCTGCTTGATCTCGGCGACCAGGGCCTGCGTGGTCGCCGAGGGCTCCATGTCGTATTCTTCGCCCAGCAGCCGGTACAGCGCGTCATAAGCGTGCAGCGCGGAACCCAGTTCGCCATCCTCAGCGGCGGCCTGCATCACCACCCGGCATGCTTCTTCATGCGTCGGGTCCAGCAGCAGCGCGGCCTCGGCCAGGCGCCGCCGGCGCCGCCGCGGCACGGCCTGGTCACGGTAGCCGTCTTCCAGCCCACGGATCAGGCGATCATGCAATGTCTGCCGCCGCGCGATCAGCCAGGCATGGAAGGCAGGGTCCAGGTCGTCGAAGCCAGCCAGCAAGGTTTCCGATGTGCGCGTCTGGCGCATCAATGCGTCCGGCACTTCGCCCGCCGCCACCGCGGACAGCGCATCAGTGATATCGATCGTGAACTGGCCGAGCTGCAGGCCGACGTGAAACCGGCCGGTGACCAGCCCGGGGCATCCGACCTGCGCAAGGGTCCCCCGCACTTCATGAACCACCCGGCGCAGGGTCATGCGCGCATGGTCCTCACCGGCCTCGCTCCAGAACAGCCCTGCCAGTCGCTCCCGCTGTTCCTCGCCCGTGTCGTTCAATGCCAGATAGGCCAGCATCGCGCGCGCCTTGCGGCTGCGCAGACCGATGTCACGGCCCTGCCAGGTGATTGTCACCCCACCGATCACGGAAATGACAAGCCTGTTCGGGGGGGTATCCATCACAGATCCGGACAGGTATCGGGGTTTGTTCCGGACAGGGCGGCGGCGGCGGCCAGGCGCGGCCCGCCCGGTCCGGTCAAGCCGGCCTCCAGCCCCGGGCACAGGACCCGGACGCTCGGGACTTCCCACTCCTCCCGGGTCAGGTCGACGGCACACGGGGCCAGCCCGGCCTTTGCCAGTCGCTGCCGTAACGATGCCAGCAGCGCAAAGAGATCGTCCACCGGCAGATCGTCCGGTGGCGCGGGGGGCGCTGTCGGGTGCAGCGCCAGCGTCGACGGCACCGCGATCTGGGTGAAGCGGCGGATATGCCGCCGATCGGTATCGTTCAAGGCCGTATCGCCACGGACCGTCCGTTTTGTCGACGCCAGGCGGCAGGCCAGTTCCAACTGTGCCAATTCCATCATCGCCGCGTCCGCCGCCTGTGCCATGGTCGGGCGGGCTGCGTGGCCGCAGCAAAATCCGAAGCCATCATCCTGGCAGGATGCGGCCACGACGGTCGGCACGCCCAGATCGGATGTAACATCAAGCAGCCAGGTGCGGCGCTGGCTGGGCCCCTGACGCAACAGGGCAAGTCGCTCCGCCCCGATGCCACTCGGTACCAGGCGTGGACGGCGGCCACCGCGCCACCACAAGGCGACAGCATCCCGTTCAATCAGTTCAAGCAACCCGTGCAAGGTTGCGTCCAGTCGCTCCCGCCCTGCGCCGCAACCCGTGCTGAGTGGCCATGGTGGTGTCACGTCACGCGCCTCGGACGGTCGGCGGAAGCACAGATCCACCGGGACCAGGACCGGCTGCCCGTCAGAGAGATCAGCCGCCGATATCCAGTCCGCAGTGGTTGCTTCCGGGGCCGCGCGGTAGGGGCGCAGCCGGTTCCACAGGCCGGTCAGATGCGGTGACGCATTCCGCAGGGCGTCATCGTCTGCCATCGCAATGAATCGCCCGGAATCCGCGGTGAACTGGGAAAGGTACTCTACGCCCTCGCCCACGCAGGATTCGAAGGCCCTGCCGAACGTGATGCCGGTGCCGGCAACATTCCCGATCGGGGCACCAGGCAGACCCGGATCGACTTCCGCACCCACAACGACAAGACCTGGCGCATCGACCGCATCGAGCGTGAAAATACGCCTGAAACGGGCGGCGGCGCGCAGCAGGGCGGCGCGGTGCGGGGCCAGGTCGGCTCGCCCATCGAAATAGCCGCAGCGTTCGAGCAAATCCCGCGCCGGTCCCACCGCATCGGACTCGCCGACAAGCCAGGCGGACGCTGCAAACAGCAGGTCAGCCAGCCGCCGTGTGTCAGTGTCGACCGGACGTATCATATCGCTCTGATTCATTGCTGTTGTGTTTCCGCACATTCACGCTGGCATCACGCACCTGCGCCGTCAATCCAAGCGATGAAGCCCGTATCGCATGCCCGCTTTCGTCCGGTTGGACCGACCACTGGCTTCGTCGTCGCCATGCGCGCGAAGTTCGTGCCAACAATGGGACCGGTCCGCCGAGAGTGGATCATCGTCTCCCGCTGGGGCGCAAATGGTGACCACCTGTCGATCAGCCGCACCTTTGTGCAGGCTGATCGAGACAAGAAACCGCCGCTTCAGTTGACACCATGCTGGACCATGCTGGGACGACTGAAGTTGCCGAGTGATGGCGTCCGTCCAGTCTTCCTGTTCAGTGCCGTGCGCCCTGCTCCGGTCGCCCTGACAGGTGTCTTTACGCCGGCAGAGGGGTTCGTGCGGTTATCCGGCCGACGCGACGCGCCGAGATTACATGCCGAAGGACGCTACCTGGAACAGTGCGGCCGCTCCCGATGGCGGCTCGATGCGAGCAGAGTGCCGTGGTTCGGAGAGTTCGTTGAACCACCCGTTCGCTGAATTGTGATCCCGGGCTCGACCTGGACCGCGGTGGTCCCCCTTCGTCGGACAGTTTGGCGGCCTGGTTAAGCTCGGTTCCGGTTCATCTCAGGCCACCAATCTCGTCGTCGGTTCGTTCTCCTTGCGGGTACTCGGCACGATGTTATCACCCGTGACGTGCGGCGGTCGGCTTGGCGCGCTGCGCCGCGGTTGCCCCGACATGTTGGCCTCACAGCCGAGCGAGGCCCCGACTGTCGCCATATCGGAACGTCCAGATTACGCGATTGCGAGGAATTTCCTTCCCGCATGTATCTCTGGTGCGTCCATGCGGCTTGTCGGGGAGGGGAGAATCAAAAAGCCCGCAACCTATTGGGATTGCGGGCTATATTGTGGTTGCGGGGACCAGAAACACCCGAAGGTTGAATCTGCCCGTGGTGCAGTGCTGACCGCCATTCGGTATAGGCGTGGTATCGTCCACCTCTGAGGCGAAGCGGTCCCTCAACGGCCGAGCCGAGACGCCTTGGTGTCGTGGTAATGCCATCACTGGCAAGCCTTTGACGCTGTCGAATCCAAGAACGTTGTTCAGCTTAGCGAAAGGCGTCATGTGTTTGATGCCGCTGTGTGTGCGGGTTGTATTGTAGCTTTGCAGCCAAGGTTTGAGGGTTTCGGTCCGTTCGGCGGAGGATGCGTATGGCTGAGCATACGCCCATTCGCGCAGGCTGGTCTGGATGAAGCGCTCGGCCTTGCCGTTGGTGCGTG
>CAYZKM010000048.1:0-16073 GCA_964478525.1 uncultured Bifidobacterium sp. | reverse complement strand
TGGTCGAACAGCATCGCGATGTCGGTGGGCCGGTTGGCCGACCAGATGCCCAGCACGTAGTCGGTGGCGACGAAGCCCAGCGGGGCCATGCCGGCGCGCTCCATGCGTTTCGTGACCAGCATGCCCAGGGTCTGGTGGGCGTTCCGCCCCTCGAAGCAGTAGGCGACCAGGTACCAGCGATTGCCGCGCGGGAAGGTCTCCACCAGCAGGTCGTCGCGCCCGGGCATGCGGGAGACGCCTCGTTGCAGCCGCAACCATTCCTGCACCGGTTCGGGAAACAGCGCCCAGCGCTGCGGGTCCTGCAGCAGGCGGCGCACCCGGTCGGCCAGGTTGGTGGTCAGCGGCAGCCGCCCGCCGGCATAGGCCGGCACCATCGGCTCGCCGTCGCCACCCTCGGCGCATTCGACCGCCATCTCGTGGATGCGGAGGAAGCGCAGCAGGCGGCCGGCGAACATGAACGTGTCGCTGGGGCGCAGCAGGTTGACGAAGTATTCCTCGATCTCGCCCAGCGCCGGGCCGAAGCGCTTCTTCCCGACCAGGCGCACCTTCAGCAGCGGTGCCTCGACGATCGTGCCGATGTTCATCCGGTGCTGTGCGGCGATGCGGTTGGCGCGGACATGCACGCGGCCCTCGCTGTCGCGGAACAGCTTCTTCCACTGGTCATAGGCTGACAGGGCATAGCCGCCGTCCTCGACGAACCGCAGCACGTCGTCGAAGTCCTGGCGGGTCAGCGCGGCATAGGGGGCGGCGTGACAGACCTCCGTATAGACATCGTCGGGCAGGAACGGGGCGCTGCATGCCAGCCCCAGCAGGTGCTGGGCCAGTACGTCCAGCCCGCCGGGGCGGGGCGGGTCGCCATCCAGCTCGTGTGCCTCCACGCCCAGGATCGCGGCCTCGCATTCCAGCACCTCGAACCGGTTGGCCGGGACCAGCACCGCCTGCGATGCCTCGTCCATCCGGTGGTTGGCGCGCCCGACGCGCTGCAGCAGCCGGGACACCCCCTTGGGCGCGCCGACTTGTATCACCCGATCCACACCACCCCAATCGATGCCCAGGTCCAGCGACGAGGTTGCCACCACGGCGCGCAGCAGCCCGCCGGCCATCGCCGCCTCCACCTTGCGGCGCTGGGCCACCTCCAGGCTGCCATGGTGCAGGGCGATCGGCAGCGTCGGGTCGTTCAGCTTCCACAGCGCCTGGAACATCAGCTCGGCCTGCGCGCGGGTGTTGACGAAGACGATGGTCATGCCGGCGTCCCGGATCATGGCCATGACCTGCGGGGCGGCTTCCAGCCCCATATGGCCGGACCACGACAGCCGCCCCGCCGGCAGTGTCATCGACAGGGCGGGTGGGGCGCCGTCGCGCACGGTGATCACCCGCGATGCGCCGACGAAGGCCTGGATCGCATCCGGGTGCGCCACCGTGGCCGACAGCCCGACCCGGCGCGCCCGCGGCGCCAGCGTGGCCAGCCGCGCCACGCACAGCGCCAGCTGGTCGCCGCGCTTGGTGCCGGCCATGGCATGCACCTCGTCCATCACGATGCAGCGCAGCCCGGCGAAGAAGTCGGGCGCATCCGGCAGCGACAGCAGCACCGCCAGGCTTTCCGGCGTGGTCAGCAGGATATGCGGCGGATTCTCCCGCTGCCGAGCGCGGCGGTTGGCGGGGGTGTCGCCGGTGCGGGTCTCGATGCGGATGGGCAGGCCCATCTCGGCCACCGGTCCGGTCAGGTTGCGGGCGATGTCGGTGGCCAGCGCCTTCAGCGGGCTGAGGTAGATCGTGTGCAGCGGCGCCGCCGCATCACCCTGCCCGTCCGCCAGCGCCACCAGGCTGGGCAGGAACCCGGCCAGCGTCTTCCCCCCGCCGGTCGGCGCGATCAGCAGCACGCTCTCGGCGGCGCGCGCGGCGTCCAGCATCGCCATCTGGTGCGGGCGGGCGGTCCAGCCCTTGCCGGCAAACCAGCCCGCGAATGGTTCCGGTAATGTTCCAGCCATGCCGTCAGCTATGCATGGTATCGAGCCGTTGCGCCACCTGGCTCAGCACGTCATCCCACACGCCGGCGCGGCGCTGGCGGATCAGGGTCAGGTCCGGATACCAGGGGCTGTCGTCGCGGCCCAGCATCCAGCGCCAGTCGGGCACCGCCGCCAGCAGCACCCAGGTGGGCCAGCCCATCGCGCCGGCCAGGTGCACCAGGGATGTATCGACCGCGATCACCAGGTCCATCAGCGACACCAGCGCTGCCGTATCGGCGAAATCCGTCAGCGCGTGGCTGTGATCGTGCAGATGCGCCATCCCGGCCAGCGTGGCCCGGTCGGCCTCGCGCAGCGCGGTCTGCAGCACGTGGAACTCCCGATCCGCCCGCTCGGCCAGCAGCCCGGCCAGGCGAGCCAGCGGGATGCTGCGATGGGCGTCCTCCAGATGGCGCGGATTGCCGGACCAGGCCAGGCCGATCCGCATCCGCCGGCGCGCGCCAAGCCGGCGCTGCCACAGCGCCACGCGTTCGGGCGGGGCGGCCAGGTACGGGATCGAGGCGGGGATGCTGTCCAGATCGGTCTCGAACGCCAGGGGCAGGCTCAGCAGCGGGCAGTGCAGGTCGCAGACCGGCAGTGGCTCGCCACGCTCGGCCAGCCGGCTGACGCCGGGCAGGCCGGCCAGCAGCGGTCGCAGGCCGCGCTGCACCTCCAGCACCACGGTGGCACCGCGCGCGGCGACCAGCGGCGCATAGCGGACGAATTGCAGCGTGTCGCCGATCCCCTGTTCGGCGTGCAGCAGGATGGACCGCCCGTGCATCGGCTCGCCGCGCCATTGCGGCATCGGGAAGTCGCGGCGGAACGGCTTGAAGGTGTCGGTGCGCAGGCGGGCTTCGTATTGCCGCCAGCCTTCCCGGAACCGGCCATAGCGCAGCAGCCAGATGCTGTCGGTCTCCGCGGCCTCGGGCTGTTCGGGATCGACGGCCAGGGCCTGGCTGATCAGGCCCAGGCCTTCGGCGTCGCGGCCCATGGCGAACAGGATCGCCGCCAGGTCGTTCAGCGCCGGGGCGTTGCGCGGCTCGATCGCCAGCGATTGCCGCAGGGCGGCTTCCGCCAGCCGGGATTCGCCCATGCGATGCTGCGCGTGGCCCAGCTTGTACAGCAGGTTCGCGTCATGGATCGTCGTGCCGATCACGAATTTCAGCGCGTTCACGCCGGCCGCGTGCTGCCCGGCATCGATGGCGTCCTCGGCCGCGAGGATAAGCCGCGCGGCATAGGCAGACACGGTCATGCCCGTGGCACCGCCCACAGGTCCAGCTGCCGCGCCACCGCGGCCAGCACCGATGCCCAGTCATCGCGCGCGGGCTGGCGGAACAGGCGCAGCGTCGGATACCAGGGCGTGTCGGCGCGGTCGTGCATCCAGCGCCAGTCGGCGGCGTGCGCCAGCAGGACCCAGGCCGGCTTGCCCATCGCCCCGGCCAGGTGCGCCAGGGCGGTATCGACGGTGATCACCAGGTCCATCTGCGCCAGCAGGGCGGCGGTCTCGGTGAAATCCACCAGTGCGGCGCTGTGATCGGCCAGGCGCGGCAAGGCGGCCACGGCGGCGGCGTCCGCCGGACGGATCCCGCCCTGGATCACATGGCAATCGATGTCGTCGCGGTTCACCAGCCCCGCCAGCAGGCCCGGCGGCAGGGTCCGGTCCGGATCGGGGTGCGGTGCCGCGTTGTCCGACCATGCCAGCCCCACCCGCATCCGCCGCCACGTCCCCAGCCGCTGGGCCCAGGCCGCCGCGCGCGCGGGCGGGGGGATGATGGCGGGCTCGGGTGGGGGAAGGGTCCCGAGCGTGGTGCGGAACACCGCGGGCAGGCTCATCAGCGGGCAGTGCAGCGTGAAGGGAGGGATCGGTTCCCCGAATTCATGGATCGCGGCGATGCCGGGCAGGTCGCGCAGCAGCGCCCGCAGCCCGGGCTGCACCTCCAGCGACACGATCGCGCCGTATCGTGCCACCAGCGGGGCGAAACGCGCGAACTGGATCGTGTCGGCATGCCCCTGTTCGGCGTGCAGAAGTATCCGCTGGCCGGCGATGCCCGACTGGCCGCGCCATGTCGTCTGTTGATACGACCGTCGGCCGCCCAGCGCTGGCGGCAGGCGCAACCGCGCCTCGTGCGCGTCCCACCCCGCCGGCCAGTCACCGAGGGACAGCCGAGCCAGGGCGAGAAGATAGGTGGCGCGGGGCTCGTGGGGGCGCAGCGCCAGGGCACGGTCGTACTGGGCGATGGCATCCGCCACCCGGTTCAGGCGCATCAGCACATTGCCCATGTCGCAATGGGCGATGGCCTGGTCCGATCCCCGTGCCAGCCCGCGCTGTGCCCAGGCCAGCGCGTCATCGGGCCGGCCGATGGCCAGCAGGGCGGTGGCCAGGTTGCCATAGGGCTGGGCCAGGTGCGGCTGCAGGGCGATCGCCCGCTGGAAATGCGGGATCGCGCGGTCGTGCAGGCCCAGCGCGCGCAGCGTCTCGCCCATGTCGTTGTGCGCGAAGGCGTTGTCGGGATCGATGGTCAGCGCCAGGTCCAGATAGGCCTGCGCCTCGTGCAGCCGGCCCTGCAGGTGGCACAGATGGCCGATGAAATACAGCGCATGCGCATCGTGCGCGCCATGCCCGACGACCAGGCGCAGCAGCGCCTCGGCCTGCGCGTGCAGCCCGGCGCGATAGGCCTGGTGCGCCATGTCCGTCATGTCGTCCGTATAGACGGTCATGGGGACGCGGCGTCCATCGCCCGGGCCACCGCGGCGATCACGCTGTCCCAGTCTGCGAACGCCGGCTGGCGGAACAGCCGCATGGTCGGGTACCACGGAGTGGTCTCGCCCTGTGTCATCCAGCGGTAATCCGCCCCCACCGGCAGCATGGTCCAGACCGGCAGGGCCATCGCGCCGGCCAGGTGCGCCAGCACCGTGTCGATCGTCAGGACCTGGTCCATCAGCGTCAGCAGCGCCGCCGTATCGGCGAAATCCCCCAGCTCGGCGCTGTGATCGACGATGCCGGGCCATTGCGCCAGCGTCTGCCGGTCGGGCGGGCGGATCGCGGTCTGGGCAACGTGGAACTCGCAATCCGGGCGCGCCAGCACGGGTGCCAGCATGGCCAGCGGGATCGCGCGGTTCCAGATGGTGTCCGATCCCGACCAGGCCAGCGCGATCCGCCGCCGCCCATCGCCGGGTCCCAGCCGCCTGGACCAGCGCAGCACGCGATCGGGCGGCGCGGCCAGATAGGGCATCGCGGCCGGGATCGTGGCAAGCCCGGTGCGGAAGGCGCGCGGCAGGCTCATCAGCGAGCAGTGCAGATCGAAATCCCCCACCGGCTGGCCGTGGCGGAACACCTCCGCGATACCGGGCATCGTCGCCAGCAGCGGCTGCAGCGCCGCCGGCACCAGCAGCAGCACGCGCGCGCCGCGGGCGGCGACCATCGGGGCATAGCGGACGAACTGGCAGACATCGCCCAGGCCCTGTTCGGCATGCAGCAGGATGGTGCGTCCGGCGATGTCGTCCTCTCCGGTCCAGGCGGGCTGCGGGAACCGCATGCGGTAGTCCCGGCCCAGCGGGGCGTAAAGCCGTGCCTCGTGCTTGCGCCAGCCATTCGCGTAATCGCCCAGCGCCAGCAGCGCGAGGCCTTCCAGATAGCGGGCGTTGTTGTTCGCCGGCATCCTGTGATGGATGGCCCGGTAGTGCGCCAGCGTGTCCTGGTACCGGCCCAGCGCGCTGAGCGCGACCGCGGCTTCGTCATGCGCCGCGATCATCCCGGGCTCCAGTGCCAGCGCGCGCTCCAGCGCCGTGATCGCGAGATCGGGCCGCCGCGCGGCCAGCAGTGTCGACCCCAGGTTCACCTGGATCGGTGCCTGGTCCGGCGCCAGTTCGCCCGCGCGGCGGAACAGCGCGATCGCCTCGGCCATCCGCTTCTGGTCCCGCCGCACGCTGGCCAGGTTGTTGCAGATCGCCGCATCGGCGGGCGCGCGTTCCAGGGCGGCGGCGTAGTGGTCGCCCGCGTCGTCCAGCGCGCCGCGCCGGCGGGCGAGGAAGGCCAGGAAATCGTGGACATCCGCGCGATCGGCCCCGGCTTCCAGCGCGGCGCGGAACTGCGCCTCGGCTGTCGCCATGTCGCCGCTGGTGAACGCGGCGTGGCCCTGCTCGATCAGATCTCGGGAATGCGTATCCACGGCGCCGGTCATACCAAGGCGGCCTCGGCGGCGACAATGATGGGGTGACCGGGCGTCGGGCGATGGTCCAGGATACCGGGCATGCCGCATCCCGAAACCTGGCTGAAGGTGCGACCCGAGGGGCTGTATTGCGAGCCCGGCGGGTTCTTCATCGACCCTGTCCGCGGGGTGGATCGCGCGGTGATCACGCACGCCCATTCCGATCATGCCCGCCCCGGTCATGGCGCGGTGCTGGCCAGTGCCGGGACGCTGGCGCTGATGCGCGCGCGGCTGGGCGACGCGGGGGCGGGGCGCACCCGCCAGGCGCTGGCCTGGGGCGAGGCCGTGACGATCGGCGATGTGCGGGTCTGGCTCGCCCCTGCCGGGCATGTGCTGGGCAGCGCGCAGGTGGCGATGGCCTATCGTGGCAGCCGAGCGGTGGTGAGCGGGGATTATAAGAGGGTGGCGGACGCGACATGCGCCGGGTTCGAGCCGGTGCCCTGCGATGTGTTCGTCACCGAGGCGACCTTCGCGCTGCCGGTGTTCGTGCATCCGCCGCCCGATGTGGAAATCCGCCGGCTGCTGGACAGTGTGACGCTGTTCCCGGACCGGACGCATGTCGTGGGCTGCTACGCGCTGGGGAAGTGCCAGCGGGTGATCGCGCTGCTGCGCCAGGGCGGGTGGGACGGCCCGGTCTGGCTGCACGGCGCGCTGGTGTCGATGTGCGACGTCTATCGCGCGTTCGGTGTCGCGCTGGGCCCGCTGCGGCTGGCGGCCGAGGCGTCGAAGGGGGAACTGAAGGGCGCGATCGTGCTGGCCCCGCCGGGTGCGATTTCGGACAGGTGGTCGCGGCGGCTGGAGGACCCGGTGGTGGCCCTGGCATCCGGCTGGATGCGGGTGCGCCAGCGGGCGAAGTCGCGCGGGGTGGAACTGCCGCTGGTGATCTCGGACCATGCGGACTGGAACGAGCTGAACGCGACGCTGGACGATGTCGGCGCGCCCGAGGTCTGGGTGACGCATGGGCGGGAGGAGGCGCTGATCCACGCCGCCGGGCTGCGCGGCATACGCGGGCGGGCGCTGCGGCTGGTTGGGTATGGGGATGAGGATGATCTTGAATCGGAGGCATAGCGGAGCTAATATGGAGCCATACCGGAGCTGGAAAAAAATTCGTGCCCCTTAACCTTTCGATAAAGAATGCGCCCGATGATGTCGTTGCACGCCTGCGGGAGCGGGCGGCACGGAACCATCGGTCGCTGCAAGGAGAACTCATGGCCATCATCGAAGAAGCGGTGCGACCCGCCCCCCGCCCTGACTCCGCGCTGGACGCTTTCCGCGCCCGGATCAAGGCGCTGGAGCTGAACGGCAGGGATGAATCGGCGGCGATCGTGCGGGCGGATCGCGATTCCCGCGGGCAGCGCTAGATCATCGTCCCGCGGAGCGGGACGGTGGCAGTGTGTGAATGATCCGGTCAGACAATGACATACAACAGGCCGACCGGTTCCGGTCGGCCGGAGGTCTCGTCAAGGTCATCGACGCCTCGGCGCTGGCGGCGCTGATTTTCGACGAACCCGCGGGCGAGTGGGTGGCACAGCAGATCCGGGACTGCGAATTGCTGGCGCCGTCACTGCTGCCCTACGAAATCTCCAACGTCTGCCTGGTCAAGATCCGCCGCCGCTCGGCCCCGCGCGAGATGCTGCTGGCCGCGCTGACGATGCCGGGATTGCCGGTGGACACCGTGGAGGTCGATCAGGAAGCCGCGCTGGCCCTGGCGGAAGACACCGGCCTGACCATCTATGATGCCAGCTATCTGTGGCTGGCGCGGGAAACGGGGCTGGACCTGATCACCCTGGACAAGGCGTTGGCCGAAGCCCAAGGGAGAATGATCGGATGGTCGAACCGCTGACCTTTGCCTTCGCCCCCGACGGGGCCATCCCGAACTCCCGGCTGCCGCTGCTGGTCTATCGCGCGGCCCTGCCCGCCGACCCCGCCGCCATCGAGCGCGCCTTCGCCGCCAACCGCTGGCCGCCCGCCTGGCGCGACGGCGTGCATCCGTTCCACCACTTCCACAGCAACACGCACGAAGCCCTGGGTGTGGCCCGCGGCGAGGCAACCGTGCTGTTCGGCGGTCCGGGCGGGCAGGTGCTGTCGGTGCGGGCGGGCGATGTCGTGGTGGTGCCGGCGGGTGTCGGGCACTGCAACCAGGCGCAGTCGCCCGACCTGCTGATCGTGGGCGCCTATCCCGACAACGCGCCGCGGCCCGACATGCACCGCGGCGCCAGCGGCGATCACCACCGGCTGGCGGCGAACCTGGCCCGCGTGCCGGCCCCGGACGCCGACCCGGTCGGCGGGGCGGACGGGCCGCTGCGCCGGCTGTGGACCCGGACCGTCAGTGATGGGGCCTGAGGTCGTTGTTCGGGCGATGATCCCCCGCCATCCACCGCGTCAATTCCCGATGCGCATCGGCGCGGCGGATCGCGTCGATCTGCTCGACACCGGGCGGGTCGACGGTGAATTCCACGATCAGCCCGTCGGGTGACGCACAATACATCGACTTGCAGTAGCCGTGGTCGGTTTCCCGCACCGCCATGTCCGCGCCCTTCAGGCGGCCCACCAGCTCGGCATAGGCCGTGTCGTCGACCTTGAAGGCGATATGGTCGAAGTTCCGGATCTCGGCCGGCGTCTCGGCCTGCGTCTTGCGATACGCCTCGTCATCGGCGAACGAGAAGAACGCCAGCGCGCCGCCATCGCCCACACCGTAGAATGTGTGGCACATCGGGATGGTGCGGCCCAGCGGTGCGCTTTCGTAGGATTCGCACCAGGTTGCGACCAGCGGGATGCCCAGAATATCCTCGAAGAACACCCGGTTCGCTTCCTGGTCCTTCACCACATAGGCATGGTGATGCAGGCGCTGGGGCAGGCGGGACAGCAGCTTGGCCATGGCACGCTCCTCCGGTTCTTGACTGCGGCGCAGCTTGCCCCCGCGGGCGGGATGCAAGCAAGCTGTCTGCAACGGCTGGATGGAAACGGAGGACGGACATGGCGAGCGGACGGCTGCGGGTGGCGATCGTCGGCGCGGGAATCGGCGGGCTGACCGCGGCGGCCTGCCTGCGCCGCGCCGGCGTCGAGGTGCGTATCCACGAACAGGCGCGCGGTTTCACCCGGCTGGGCGCCGGCATCCAGCACGCGCCCAATGCCGCGCGTGTCCTGCGCCGGCTGGGGCTGGAACAGCGGCTGCGCGAGACCGCCTTCCAGCCGGAAGCGAACAACAGCCGTCTATACGACACCGGGGAGCTGACCTTCTCCCTGCCGCTGGGCCGCGGGGTGGAGCAGCGGCACGGCATCCCCTATTTCCTGATGCACCGCGGCGACCTGCACGAGATGCTGGCGTCGATCGTTCCATCTGATATCATCCACCTGAACCACCGCCTGGCCGGCATCGACCAGACCGCCGGCGTGGTGCGCATGCGCTTCACCGACGGCACCACCGACACGGCGGATGTGGTGATCGGCGCCGATGGCGTGCACTCGGTGGTGCGGGAAACGCTGCTGGGGCCCGAGAAGCCGCGTTTCACCGGGCGCGTCGCCTATCGCGCGGTGTTCCCGACCGCGCTGATGAACGGGATGGATGTCGATCCCTGCGTGAAATGGTGGGGGCCGGACCGGCACATCGTCAGCTATTTCACCAATCCCCATCGTGACGAGCTGTATTTCGTGACCAGCACGCCCGAACCCGAATTCGACATCGAATCCTGGTCGGCCAAGGGCGACCTGACGACATTGCGCAAGGCGTATGCGGGGTTCCATCCGCAGGTGCGCGCGATCCTGGATGCCTGTCCGGATGTGCACAAATGGGCGCTGGTGGTGCGCGATCCGCTGCCGAGCTGGGTCGAGGGACATATCGCGCTGCTGGGTGATGCCTGCCATCCGATGACGCCCTACATGGCGCAGGGCGCGGCCTCGGCGATCGAGGACGCGGCGGTGCTGTCGCGATGCCTCGAAGGCGTGGAACCCGATGGCGTGGCGGCGGCGTTGCGCCGGTACGAGGCGACGCGCAAGCCGCGCACGTCGAAGATCCAGCTGACCTCGGCGCAGAATACCTGGCTGAAGGATTCCACAGACCCCGACTGGGTGTATGGCTATGATGCCTGGTCGGTGCCGCTGGCCGCCTGATCCGGACGGAAACGGGGCCCGCGCCTGAAGCACGGACCCCGTTGTTTGCGAAAGCGGGAGCCTGGTGGGATCAGCCGCCGGTCTTGGCGGTGGACGGCGCCGGCATGGTCGCCGAGGTCTTCGCGCCATCGGTCTTGGCGGCGGGTGCGGCCGCGGTGGTGCCGGCCTTCGCCTGCGGGGCGGTGGTCTGCGGGGCGGTGGTCTGCGTGGTCGCCGGGGTCTTGGCCGGGGTCTTCGCGTCGGCCGCGGTGCCACCCTGTGCGAAGGCACTCAGCGGCAGGACGGCGAGGCTGGCGGCGAACAGGCCCGAGGACGTGGCGCGGAGAATGCGGTTCATGGAAGTGTCCTTTCAACCGGGGATGGTCTGTGTGTCTGTGCGTCCCGGCTGAGAAGGATATGACCACCCGATTGCGGCGGCGGCGCGATCGGGATGCGGCCCGATTGTGGCGCGCGCATTGTCGCGCATTAAAAATCCGCAATGCCCAGGCCGAGGTTTTCGATCAGCTTGCAGGCGGCGCCACGGCGCGGGAAGCGCAACGAACGGCAAACGGGGCCTGTGCGTCGCCGCACAGGCCCCGTCGGTTTCATCGCCGCCTCGCTGGGGAGGAACCACGCGGCGGCGATGCACGCTAGCGCGCTTTCCGGCTGACCGTAAACGGTCAGCGCGCCCTATCTCGTTGTTTGATCGCATGATCGACACGCTGCCACGATTCCGCTCAGCGTGATCATGCTCTAGGCGCGGGATCAGCCGCCGGTCTTGGGGGTGGCAGGCGCCCCGCTCGTCGCGGCCGGCGCGGCCGTGGTGGAGCTGGCCGGCGCGGCCGTCGTCACCTTCGCACCGTCATGCTTCACGTCCTTACCCGGCGTCACGACAGGCTTCGCGGTGGCCGCCGCATGCGCCCCGGACGGCGGCGTCACCACCGGCACGGCGGCGGACGGCTTCGCATCGCTGTTGGTGGTCGAGCCGGCGAAGGCGCTGATCGGCATGATGGCAAGCCCGGCGGCGATCAGACCGTAGGAGGCAAGCGACACAACGCGGTTCATGGTGGTTTCCTTTCTACCGGGGGATGTCTGTCTGTGCGTCCCGGCTGAACAGGATATGGCCACCCGATTGCGGCACGGTGGCGATCGGCAAGCGGCGGGATTGTGGCAAACGATGCGGAACCGCATTAAAATTCCGCAATGCATCGCCGCCGGCCGTTATTCCCAACCCCCGCCGAACCGCCGTAAACCGGATGCACGCCACCACTCATGCGACCCTTGGGGAACCCATATGCCACTGACCGGCCTTCGCGTCCTGGACCTGACCCGCGTGCTGTCCGGCCCGTTCTGCACTGCCCTGCTGGGCGATCTCGGCGCCGAGGTGCTGAAGGTGGAAGCCCCCGAAGGCGATTCCGTCCGCGGCCAGGGCGCGATGCAGGACGGGCTGTCGACCTATTTCGCGCAGTTCAACCGCAACAAGCGTTCCATCCGGCTGGACCTGCGCAAGCCCGAGGCGAAGGAGATCCTGGCGAAGCTGATCGCCCGGTCGGATGTGCTGGTGGAGAATTTCCGCCCCGGCGTCCTTGCCCGCATGGGCTTCACCGAGGCGCGGCTGAAAGAGCTTCGGCCCGCCCTGGTGACCTGCGCCATCAACGGCTTCGGCAGCACCGGCCCCTATCGCGACCGCCCCGCCTTCGACTTCATCGCCCAGGCCATGAGCGGCTTCATGAGCGTGAACGGACGCGCGGATGATCCGCCGCTGCGCTCGGGCCTGCCGATCAGCGACCTGATCGCCGGGCTGTACGCCGCGCTCGTGATCGTCTCGGCCGTCACCCATGCCCGCGCCACCGGGCAGGGCCAGCAGACCGAGGTGTCGCTGACCAACGGGCTGGTCAGCATGCTGGCCTATATCGCGACCAACTACTTCGCCACCGGTACCGCCCCGGCGCGCAGCGGCAACGACCATCCGATCGCCGCGCCCTATGGGCTGTATCCGACGCGGGACGGGCAGATCGCCATCGCCCCGCCCGACGATGCCTTCTTCGGGCGGCTGATGGATGCGCTGGACATGCCGGCGCTGAAGACCGATCCGCTGTACAGCCGCCAGATCGCGCGGGTGCAGAACCGTGAGCGGATCAACGCCATCGTCGGCGGCAAGCTCGCCACCAACACCACGGCCTATTGGGTGGAATTGCTGAATGGCGCGGGCGTGCCGAGCGGTCCGGTCCACACGGTGGCCGAGGTGTTCCGGGACCCGCAGATCCTGGCGCAGGACATGCTGATCGAGGCCGATCACCCCGGCTTCGGCCCGGTCCGCATGCTGGGCTTTCCCATGAAGCTCGCCGCGACGCCCTGCACGGTGCGCCGCACCGCGCCAGGGCTGGGGGAGCATTCGGACGAGGTGCTGGCCGAACTCGGCTACCTGCCCGAGGCGCGCGCCGCGCTGCGCGATGCCGGGGTGACCTGACGCCGCGGGCCGATCCTGCCACGGGTCCGCTCAGCGTGATCATGTTCGTTGTCTGATCGCATGATTGACACGCTGCCACGGGTCCGCTCAGCGTGATCATGCGCTACTCGACCCGGATGTTCAGCCGCTTCACCGCCTCGCCGAAGCGGGCATGCTGCTTGCGCAGGTCGTCGGCCATGCCCTGCGGCGTGTCCTTCATCGCCACCAGGCCCATGCCCAGCACACGCTCCTGCACATCAGGCATGTCGGAGGCCTTGTTCAGCAGCGGCGAGATCCTGTCGACCACCGCCTGCGGCGTGCCCGCCGGCGCCATGAACCCGAACCAGCTGGGCACATCCCAGTCCGGCTGCAATTCCTTCATCGACGGGATGTCGGGGAAATGCGGATGGCGGAACGGGGTGGACACCGCCAGGCCGCGCAGCTTGCCGGCCTTCACATGGGGGAAGAAATTGCCCTCGAACATCATCGACACATGGCCCGCCAGCGCATCCTGCAACTGCTCGACCCCGCCCTTGTAGGGCACCATCACCAGCTTGATGTTGTACAGCGACGCCATCGTCTCGCCGGACAGGTGGGTGATCGTGCCCAGGCCCGAATTGGCCAGCGTCAGCGTGTCGGGCTTGCGCTTCGCTTCCTCGACGAACTCCTGCATCGTCTTCCAGGGTGCGCTCGCGTTCACCGCGAAGCCGAACAGCGCGTCGGTCACCCGGCCGATGGCGACGAAATCCTTCAGCGGGTCATAAGGCGTCTTGCGCACATGCGGCAGCAGCGCCATCGCGCCCAGCGTGTTGACGCACAGCGTGTACCCGTCGGGTGGCGCCTTGGCACAGGCCTCGTGCCCGATCATGCCGGACGCGCCGACCCGGTTGTCGACGACGAACTGCTGGCCCAGGGCCATCGACAGCTTCTCGGCATAGGCGCGGGCGGTCGCATCGGTGCCGCCGCCGGCAGGGAAGGCCACGATCACCCGCACCGGCTTGGCCGGGTAGGCACCCGCCGGGGTGTCCGCGGCGGCCGGTCCGGCCATTGCCGCCAGGCCGGTCAGCGCGGCGATGGCGATCGAAACGCGTGTTGTTCGCATTCTGGTTCCTTGTCACGTTCCCGGCCCGGCGGTATGCCGCCGGTCGCGGTGTCCCTGTCACATCGATGTCCCTATCACGAAAAATCGATCGTCACGACGCCAATTGCCCGGCATGATCGGCCAGATAGTTGCCAGACAGCTGATCGATTGCCTGGACACCGCCAAGACGGTACGATCCCCGGAAATCCGACAGGGTGCGCGCATTGCAAGAGACCGATTCAGAGCCGGTGACGGCGGCCGAGGCCCCAACATCCGCACCCGAAGCCGCGCCGATCCTCGCACCGGTCCCCGCACCGGCTGTGGACCGCTTCGCCGATCCGGAACCGAACCGGGCGATCGGCATCAGCTTCCGCCGCTCCTACGCCCGGCGCGTCGCCAGCGGCTTCATGCACCGGTATTTCTCGGGCGATGCCATCCTGGATATCGGCTATCGCGGCGGCGATCCGAACGCGGTGCCGATCACCGAGAACGCCATCGGGATCGAGCTGGACTACCCGGGCTATGACGGCGTCCATCTGCCGTTCCCCGATGCCAGCCAGGATACGATCCTGGCCGGCCATGTGCTGGAGCATATCCCGGTCTACAAGCCCGTCCTGCAGGACTGGTACCGGGTGCTGCGCATCGGCGGGTTCATGGTGCTGATCCTGCCGCACCGCCATCTGTTTGAACGTGTGTGCGACCTGCCGTCACGCTGGAACGGCGATCACAAGCGGTTCTATACCCCGGCGTCGCTGCTGGCCGAGATCGAGGATGCGCTGCCGGTCAACGGCTATCGCGTCCGCCACCTGGCCGACAATGATTTCGAGTTCGACTATGACCGCCCGCTCCACCAGTCCCCGGTCGGCTGCTACGAGATCGAGCTGGTGATCGAGAAGATCCGCCGCCCCGACTGGTCCGACCTGCTGCACTACCCGCCCGCGGTGCAGCAGACGGTGGACCGGCTGGACGAGCTGATCTTCCAGGCGGTCGCCGCCAACCTGCGCCAGCCGAATGACGGCACGCGGATGATCTCGCTGATGGTGGCGGGCTTCACCTATTTCACGCCCTGGATCCGGCTGAAGCAGCGCTTCTGCTTCGACGGCGCGCCCGAGCTGGGCGGGGTGGCGGTCGGAAACGCCGCGCTGATGGATGCCGTGCGCCCGCTGCTGGGATTGGTCAGTGTGGATACCGAGGTCTATGCCGCCAACCATCCCGACCTGAAGCGCGCGGTCGACCAGGGCGTGCTGCGCGATCTGCGGGCCCACTGGGTGCAATCCGGCTATTTCGAGGGCCGGATGGGCACGCGGTTCGACCCGTTCGCCGGCGTGACCTGACGCAACCGCCAGGGTGCCGCGGATGGCGCGCCGCCCGCGGCACCGCTCGGCATCAATCGAACGCCAGCGCGATGGTCTCGGCGATCAGCGCGGGCTTCGGCGCGCCTTCGATCTCCATCTGGTTTTCGTAGTACAGGCGCACGCCGCCCTCGATATCCTCGACCTTCAGCAGCTTCTGGTGCAGCCGCACGCGGGACCCCACCGGCACCGGCGCGGTGAAGCGCACCTTGTTCGACCCATAGTTGATCCCGCGCGACCGCTTCCTGATCTCGTGCGTCTGCCCGCCCAGACCGGCGACCAGGGACAGGGTCAGGAAGCCATGCGCGATGGTCTTGCCGCCCGGCATCTCGTTCTTCGCACGCGCCACGTCCACGTGGATCCACTGGTGGTCGCCGGTGGCGTCGGCGAACTTGTCGATCATGGCCTGGTCGACGGTGACCCAGTCGCTGGTGCCGACGGACTTGCCCACATGGGCTTTCATATCGGCGGGGCGTTCGACGGTCAGCATGTCCGGTTCCTTGGTGGTGGTTGGATGCGCCAGACTACAGGGCGGGTCCGCGCCCTGGCCAGCCATGCGGGGCGGAACGGTTTGCGTTGCGCCCGGGAAGGCGCCTATTTTCCCCGCGGAGGTTCCGGCCATGGACGCAGACAGGATGACCAGGCGGCAGGCGGCGTTCCGCGCCGATTTCCGCACCCGCATCGCGCCGCTGTATTCCGGCTGGGCGCATGTCGCGCTGATCTACACGCTGGGCTTCGCCGCGATCTGGTACTGCGCGCGCCAGGTCAGCGCGCCGGCATGGTATGAATTCCTGGTCATCCCCTTCGCCTTCTGCGTGTCCAACGCGTTTGAATGGTGGATCCACCGGTTCATCATGCACCGCCCGGTCAAGGGCTTCATGGGTATCTACA
>CAYZKM010000047.1:0-16193 GCA_964478525.1 uncultured Bifidobacterium sp. | reverse complement strand
CGCTGCCCTCGATCGCGGTGCTGGTACCCTGCTTCAACGAGGAAGCCGCCATCGCCAAGGTCGTCGCCGATTTCCGCGCCGCGCTGCCGCACGCGCAGATCTATGTCTATGACAACAACTCCATCGACCGGACAGCGCTGGAGGCCCGCTCGGCCGGCGCCGTCGTCCGCCACGAGGGCCTGCAGGGCAAGGGCCACGTCGTGCGGCGCATGTTCGCCGACGTCGACGCCGAGGCCTATGTCCTGGTCGATGGCGACGACACCTATGACGCCGCCTCGGCCCCCGCGATGGTCAAGCTGCTGTTCGACCGGCAGCTGGACATGGTCAGCGCGACCCGCGGCAAGGATGCGCGCGACGCCTACCGGCGCGGGCACCGGCTGGGCAACCGGGTGCTGTCCGGGATCGTGCGCTGGGTGTTCGGCCATGGCGCGAGCGACCTGCTGTCGGGCTATCGCGTGTTCAGCCGCCGCTTCGTGAAATCCTTCCCCGCCCTGTCCGCCGGCTTCGAGACCGAGGCGGAATTCACCATCCATGCCCTGGCGCTGCACATGCCGGTGCGCGAAGTGCAGACGTCGTACCGTGGCCGGCCCGCCGGCTCCCGCTCCAAGCTCAATACCGTGGGCGATGGGCTGCGCATCCTGCGCACCATCGTCACCCTGATCGGGCAGGAACGGCCGTTGCAGACCTTCTCCCTGTCGACGGCCGCGCTGCTGGGCGTCTCGCTCGTCCTCGGGGTGCCGGTGGTGGCGGAGTTCCTGCAGACCGGCCTGGTGCCGCGCCTGCCGACCGCGCTGCTGGCCACCGGGCTGGCGATGGCGGGGGTCGTCGCCCTGGCCTGCGGGCTGGTGCTGGACGCGGTGTCCCGCGGGCGGAAGGAGATGAAGCGCCTGGCCTACCTGGCCTGCCCCCCGCCGGCGCACCGCGGATGACACCGCTGATCGCCGGCGCCGCCGCACCGCCGGCGGCGGAATACGACGCCGATGTGATCATCCTGGCGCTGGAACGGCCAGCCGAAACCCTGGCCGCCATCCGCTCGGCGCTGTCCCAGGCTGGCGTGTCGCGCCATGTCTTCATCCTGGACCAGGGATCGGCGCCGGCGACGCTGGACCGGTTCGCCGCGGCGGTGCGCGGCCGGCCGGACGCCACGCTGCTGCGGGCCGATCGCAACCTGGGCGTCGCCGGCGGACGCAACCTGCTGTCCGCGCTGGGGACCGGTCGGGTAATCGTCGCGCTGGACAACGACGCCGAGTTCGCCAGCCCCGACACGCTGGCCGGCATGGTCGGCGCGCTGGACCGCGACCCCGGCCTGGCCGCCATCGGCTGCCGGATCGTCGCCCATGCGACCGGCACCGACGACCTGTCATCGTGGGGCTATCCGGCCGCGCTGCTGGCACGCGCCGGCGGCACCTTCGACTGCGTGACCTTCGTCGGCGCCGGGCACGCCATCCGGCGCAGCGCCTGGGACCAGGCGGGCGGCTATGACCCGGCACTGTTCTTCTGCTGGGAGGAGTTCGATTTCTGCCTGCGCGCCATCGCCCTTGGCTGGCGCATCGCCTATCACGGCGAGATCGAGATCCGGCACAAAGTCGCCCCCGAGGCCCGCGTCAGCTGGACCGGGCGGCGGTGGTTCCAGTTCGTGCGCAACCGTCTCTACATCGCACGCAAATACGGCGCCGGCTGGATCACCCTGGCCCCCCGCATGGCGGCCTATCTGGTCAAGGGCGCCCGCCACGGGATGCTGCTGACGACGATCCGGGCGCAATGCGCAGCCATGCGCATGGCGTCGGGTATGCGCCCGGCACCCCTGCCGCGCTCCGCCCGCGACTACCTGCGCCGCCACGACACCGCCTGGCGCGGCAACTGGCGCTGCCGCCTGCGCACCGAGGTGCTGGCGCGGATGCCCGCCACCCCGCCATAATGGGCCATGACCGATCCATCCGCACAATGGCGCCCGATGATGGCCGGCGATCTGTCCGCCGTCGCGCGGATCGCCGATCAGGTGCATCCGGCCCATCCCGAATCTGCCGCGGTCGCGGCTGAACGCCTGGCGCTGTATCCCGCTGGCTGCCTGGTGCTGGAGCGGGACGGCGATCCGATCGGCTACGCGCTGAGCCATCCCTGGCACGCGGACACCCCGCCGCCGCTCGATACGCTGCTTGGCCGCCTGCCCACCTCGCCGGGGACGTTCTATCTGCACGATCTCGCGCTGCTGCCCGCCGCGCGCGGACTGCGCGCCGGCACCGCGGCCGTGCGCCTGCTGGCGGACCAGGCGCGCCGCGACCGCCTGCCCACCGCGTCGCTGGTTGCCGTGTCCGGATCAGTGCCGTTCTGGCGCCGGCAGGGCTTCGTCGTGGCGGACAGCCCGGCGCTGCGGGACAAGCTCGCCTCCTACGGCGCCGATGCGCGGTTCATGGTCCGCCGCCTGCGCTGATCCGCGCAGCCTCTCGCGCAGGACCAGGCCGATCACCGCCGGGCTGTCCCACAGGTACCGCCGAGCCATGCGCCGCGGATCGGAGTTGAGCCGGTGCAGCCATTCCAGGCCCGTATCCCGCATCCATCGCGGCGCTCGGCGGCGGGCGCCGGCCAGGAATTCCAGGCTCGCGCCGATGCACAGACCAAGCCCCGTCGCCTGCCCGGTCGCCGCGATCGCCGCGGCCAGCTTCTCCTGCCGCGGCGATCCAACCGCGAGGAAGACGAAGCGCGCCGGATGATCCAGCACGAACCGCACCGCCGCGGCCATCGACGCGGGATCACGATCGAACCCGCGCGGCGGGTCGAGATGGGCGGGTTCGCTCAGCCCGTGGCGGGCGACCAGCGCGCGCACCCATGCCGGTGCCAGGCCGATGATGGTGATACGCTCGTCTGGCCGCAGATGCCGGCGCAACAAAAGCGCGGTCAGGTCGCTGCCCGGCACCACCGCCGGCACGGCCAGGTGCAGCCGGCGCGCGATGCCCGCGACCACGCGCGAATCCAGCAGCCGCACCGCCGCGCCGCGATACAGCGGCGGCAGCGACGGGTCACGCGCGATCCGCACCAGATGGTCCGCGTTCGGCGTCACCACATATCCGAACGCCGCCGCCGCCGGCCGTTCATCCAGCCACGCGGCGATCCGTTCCAGCGGCGCATCGGCGAAGCGCAGCCCAAGCAGGTCCACCGAGTCGGGCGGCGGGTCCATCACAGCCCCAGCCGGACCGTCACCAGGGCCAGGTTCCGCCCGTAATCGCTGCCGACCGGCCCGATTCCCCCCGGCGAACCCTGGATCGCGGTGTAGTCATACGTGGCCGACACCCGGACCGAGCGGTTCATCATCCAGGTCACGCCCCCACCGAGGCCGTACCCCCATTGCCGCCCGCCCTGGAAGAAGGCCGCCTGCTGCACGCCACCATTCGCGCTCAGCCTGATGTCGCGGAACAGCTCGTGGTCCACGACCACCCGCCCGGCCGTATAGGTATAGCCCGAGACACCTTCCTGCGCCGCGTCCTCGAACCCGCGCGACAGCGTCGCCCGCACGGTGGTCAGGCCGGATGGCGTCCAGGTGATCTCGCCCTCGGCGATCATGCCGCTGTGCGACGCATAGGCCGGGCTGGCGAAGCGGCGGGTCTCGCCGCCCAGCAGCAGGCGATACCGCCAGACCGCGCCGTCGTCGTAGTCGATGCCCATCAGCACCTGCAGGCCCGTCGAATCCGACGATGGCTGGCCGGGCGTGGGACGGATGTAGCGCTGGCCGATGGCGCGCGTCACCACGACCAGGTTGCGCAGCGGCGCGAGTTCATACCGCACGGTGACGCCGCCGCGCAGCACGTCGCGATCGCGGTACGACTGGCTGGTCGGCACGCCCTGGATCGTCGTCCCGCCGAAGACCCAGCGCGAGGCCTGGATGTTCGGTGTCCAGACCCAGGCGCCGGTGGCGACCTCGTACGCCGCCCGCACCTCGTTCACACTCACCGCCACGGGCCGGTCGGTCGGCAGCGCATCCAGCTGCGTGCGATCCTGGTGCGTGGAGATATGGGCCGCCGACAGCGTCAGCTTGTCGCGCCCGATATCGAGGGTGCCGCCGACCAGGACCGTGCCGTCGGTGCGGTTCTGCGACGCCATGGCGGGATAGGCGGTGTTGTTCAGCGCGACATAGGCGCCGAACGCGTCACGCGACCAGTCGCTGGCCACCAGCACGGATGGCCGGGTGGATACGGTCCAGCTGCCTTGCCTGGGATTGCCGCCCAGGACGTTGTCATCATAGCCGATGGACTGTTCCAGCTGCGGCAGGACCCTGAAGGCGCCGACCCGCAATCCCAGCGGATCGAGTTCGGGATGCAGGCGGGACCGCACGGTCACGCCGGGCTGCGTGCCGAATCCCGGTACGCCCTCGGGGAACAGGGTCGAGATCACCTGCGCGCCGGCATGCGCGCCGGCCAGCAGGGTCAGCAGCCCTCCGACCAGGGCCGCGCTGACGTCACAGGACCATTTTGGTGCCCACCGCATGCACGCGATGGTGCCAGCCGAAGGTTGCCGGTCCGTTAACGCCGGCGCGGATTGGAGCATGATCACGCTGAGCGGAATCGTGGCAGCGGGTGAATCAGGCGATCAGACAATCAGATAGGGCGCGCTGACCGTTTACGGTCAGCCGGAAAGTGCTCTAATGGCTCGGCCTATCGGTCCAGCCAGACATCCTCGAACCGCCAGCCATTGTAGATGCTGTTCACCATGATCCCGTAGTTCTTCACATAGGGATGCCAGCAGCCGGCCTGCTGCCCGTGATAGGTGACCGGGCGGGCGACATCCTCCAGCAGCCTCCGTTCGATCTCCCAGACCATCGACCGGCGCTTGCCGATATCGGCCTCGACCGACTGCGCGTCGAACATCGCCTGGATCTCCCGGTTGCAGTAGTTCGTGTAGTTACGCAGCGATCCACAGCCGTAATTCTCGTAGAAGACCTGGTCGGGATCGTCCAGCGAATAGCCGGTCGCGTTCATGCCGACCTGATAGTCCTTCTTGAAGACGCGGTTGTAGAATTGCGGCGTCTCCACCACGTCCAGCTCGGCGTCGATGTAGATCTCCTTCAGATGGTCGGCCAGGATCAGCGCCGGATCGCGAAAGGTGGAGATGTTGCGCGTGAAGATCTTCACCGCCAGGCGCTTGTCGGGGCCATAGCCCGCCTTGCGCATCAGGGCGCGGGCCTGCTCGCGCGATGCCGCGATGTCCGGGCCATAGCCCGGAAAGGTCGCCAGCATCGCCGGCGGCACGCCCCAGATGCCGGCCGGTTCCGGCAGCATCGACGCGCCGATGCCCGGCACGCCCTCGTTCATGATCCGGTCGAAGGCCTGGCGGTCCAGCGCCAGCGCCAGGGCCTGGCGGATATCGGCATTGTCGAACGGCGGGGCGTCGCGGTTGATGATCAGGTTGGATGTGCCGATCGCGCGAATCCGGCACTGCACGTCGGGCGCCTGCGCCTTCAGGTCCTTCACCAGCGCCACCGTCACATCGGTGGGGAAGCTGACATCGAACTTGCCCGCCACCAGGCCCAGCATCCGGGTCGCGCGGTTCGGCACGATCCGCACCTCGATCCCGTCCAGATACGGCAGCCCGGGCTTCCAATAGTCGGGATTGCGCTCCAGCCGGACGATCTCGTTCATCCGGTATTCCACGAAGCGGAACGGCCCGGTACCGATCGGCCTGGTACGCATCTGCGCCGACGGGACATGGCACGGATAGATCGGCGAGTAGCCTGACGCCAGCATCGACACCAGCGACGGCTGCGGGCGCTTCAGGTGGAACGTCACCTCCCGGTCACCGTTGACGGTGATCTCCTTCACGTTGGCATACCATTCCTGGCGCGGGCTCTTGCGGATCTTCCCCGGTGCCAGGCCGGACACCATGTCGAAGGTGCACTTCACATCCGCCGCCGAGAACGGCTTGCCGTCGTGCCACTTCACGCCGTCGCGCAGCGTGAAGGTCAGCGCCGTGCGGTCCGCGTCCCAGCCCCATTTCGTGGCCAGGTCCGGGACCAGCGTCTCGTCCCGGTTCTGCATCACGTGCTGGTCGAACTGGATCAGGTTGTTGAACAGCGACATGAACGGCACCACGACGGAAATCGTCGCTTCCTCGTGCAGCGACGGGCTGGGCGGCGTGTCGATCAGCGGCATGGTCAGGATGCCGCCGCGCTTCTGCGCCACCGCGCCGCCCGCGGTCAGCAGCAGGGCTGCCAGCGCCAGGCCGACGGACCCGGCGCGCCAGCGCCGCCATCCGCCCGCGCCCCGTCCACCCGCACCGAGGATTCCTCGCATGCTCGTCTCCTCCTGATCGCGCCGCCGGATGCGCCGGCTTGTTGTCCCGCGACGCTGCGCATTTTTCCGCCCGAGCGCAACCTGTCGCCCAGGTCGTGTCACCGGGTCGTGTCGCCAGGGTCCGGACGGACGGTGTAGGCTGGCCGGACAGCGGTGAACCCACCATCCGACAGGAGCGTCCCATGCGTGCCTACACCTTCGATCACGTCCACCTGCGCAGCGCCGATCCCGATACGATGGGCCGCTTCTTCGAAACCATGTTCGGCGCCGAAGTGAAACGCAGCATCTATCCCCCGGGCACGCTGTATCCGGGCAAGATGCGGGTCACCATCAAGTTCGGCGACCGCCTTGTGCTGGTCGCGCCGACCCACCCCGATGACCCGACCGGCGCCGCTCCGTCCTTCCCGCACTATGGCGTCGAGCATATCGGCCTGGTCGTCGACGATGTGGACGCCGCCTGCGAGGAACTGCGCGCCAAGGGTGCGGAGATCGCGATCGGCCCGCTGACCCGCGATGTCGGCACGCGCCTGGCCTTCATCCGCGGACCGGAAGGCGTGATGGTGGAGATCGTGCAACAGCGGTAGCGCACCACATCTCTGCAAAATAATTCGACCCAACGATCGTCAGGGAGAAAATCATCTCCTGACCGGCGCACCACTTGCACGCGGCGGAAAAATCCTCTTTCTCCGGCCGTTCAATGGGTGACCTGCCAGGAGAACCACCGTGACACAGTACCTGACGCGCCGGGGCCTCGGGGCCGCCGCTGCTGCCTTCGCCGTCGCGCGCCCGTTCCGCGCCATGGCCGCCGCGCCGTCGGAAATCCGCATCGACTGGGCGACCTACAACCCCGTCAGCCTGGTCCTGAAGGAGAAGGGCCTGCTGGAGAAGGAATTCGCCGCCGACAGGATCGGCATTCGCTGGGTGTTCTCGGCCGGGTCCAACAAGGCGCTGGAATTCCTGAACGCCGGCTCGCTCGATTTCGGGTCCACCGCGGGCGCTGCCGCCCTGGTCGCCAGGATCAACGGCAACCCGCTGAAATCCATCTACGTCTATTCTCGCCCGGAATGGACCGCGCTGGTCACGCAGGCCAACAGCCCGATCAAGACGGTGGCCGAGCTGAAAGGCCAGCGCGTGGCGGTGACCCGCGGCACCGATCCGCACATCTTCCTGGTCCGTGCCCTGGCCGATGCCGGCCTGACCGAAAAGGACGTGAAGCTGGTCCTGGTCCAGCACGCCGACGGGCGCACCGCGATGGAACGCGGCGACGTCACCGCCTGGGCCGGCCTCGACCCCATGATGGCCGCCGCCGAGATCGAAACCGGCGCTCGTCTGTTCTTCCGCAAGCCCGACGCCAACACCTGGGGGGTGCTGAACGTGCGGGAAGCCTTTGCCGCCGAGAATCCCGATCTGGTGCGCCGCGTGCTGGCCACGTATGAACAGGCCCGCAAATGGGCCGTGGCCAACCCGGCGGAGCTGAAGGCGATGATGATGGCGGCAACCAAGCTGTCCGACACGGTGATCAGCCGTCAACTGGAGCGCACCGACATATCGAGCGGCATGATCGGCGACCGCCAGGCCGCCACGATCATCGAGGCCGGCAAGGCGTTGCAGGCCGCCGGCGTGCTGGATGCCAAGCTCGACATCGCCGCGACCGTGAACGGCATGATCGACCCGTCCTTCGCGAAGGCCGCGATCACGGCATGAAGGTGGCCACGCCGTTGCCGTGGGTGGCGGGCCTGATCCTGCCCGTCACCCTGGGCGTGGCGTGGGAACTGGCGGTCCGCTACGGCATCGCAAGCGGGCGGCTGATGCCCCCGCCATCTCGCCTGGCCTCCTCCGCCGCGGCGCTGGCCGCGTCCGGTGAACTGCTGACCCATGTCATCGCCACCATGACCCGTGTCCTGATCGGATTCGGCTGCGGCGCCCTGGCCGGCACGCTGCTGGGCATGGCCACCGGCGCGTCGGACACCGCCCGCCGCCTGCTCGATCCGTCGATCCAGGCGTTGCGCGCCATCCCCTCCATCGCCTGGGTGCCGCTGTTCATCCTCTGGCTGGGCATCTTCGAGACGTCGAAGCTGGCCCTGATCGGCCTGGGCGTGTTCTTCCCGGTCTATCTGGGCGTGCTGAGCGCGATCCAGAGCGTGGACCGCAAGCTGATCGAGGTGGGGCGGGTGTTCGGCCTGTCGGCCACCGGCATCGCCCTGCGCATCACCTGGCCGGCGGTGATGCCGGCCTGGGTCGCCGCGTTGCGGTCCGGCCTGGGGCTGGGCTTCATGTTCGTCGTCGCCGCCGAGCTGATGGGCGCTTCCGAGAGTCTGGGCTATCTGCTGGTGGACGGCCAGCAGATGGGCCGAGCGGATACGATTTTGGTGGCGATGATCGTGTTTGCGCTGCTGGGGAAGTGCAGCGACGCCATCCTGGTCGGCATCACCACCCCCCTGCTGCGCTGGCAGGACACCGTCAGGGCGCGGCTATGACCCGGCTGGCGATCCAGCATGTCGGGAAGACCTATGCCGACGGCACCGAGGCGCTGCGCGATATCCGCATCCATGCCGACACCGGCGAGATCGTCGCGCTGCTGGGCGGGTCGGGCTGCGGCAAGACCACGCTGCTGCGCCTGGTCGCTGGCCTGGACCAGGCCAGCGGCGGAACGATCTCGGTCGGCGGGCAGGTGGTCTCGCACACCAGCCCGGCGATCAGCGCGGTGTTCCAGGAGCCGCGGCTGCTGCCATGGCTGGATACCGCGGCCAATATCGGGTTCGGCGGGCGGCGGCTGGACCCGGCGGAGCGCACGCGCCGCACGGCGGAGTTGCTGGAACGGATCGGCCTGGCGGAGTACGGCCATCGCTGGCCGCGCGAGCTGTCGGGCGGGCAGCAGCAGCGCGTGGCCATCGCCCGGGCGCTGATCGGGCGGCCCGGGGTTCTGTTGCTGGACGAGCCGTTCTCGGCGCTGGACCCGTTCACCCGCGCCAGCCTGCACGAGCTGCTGCTGGCGCTGTGGCGCGACCTGCGCCCGACGATCCTGATGGTGACCCACGATATCGAGGAAGCCGTCGTACTGGCCGATCGCATCATCGTCATGCGCCCCCGCCCCGGCCGGGTGCACGACACGCTGACGGTGGACCTGCCCCGCCCGCGGGACCAGCTGGCGCCGGCGTTCGACCTGATGAAGCGGCGGGTGCTGCGCTCGATCGACCGGTCATTGTCGCTGGACCAGACCGGCGGCATCCGCCCGCCGGCGAGCGGCACGTCACCCTGGGTCTAAAACATGGTCACGCTGAGCGGGATCGTGGCAGCGGGTGAATCATGCGATCAAACAATGAGCTAGCGCGCGCGCCGACCGTTTACGGTCAGCGCGCGCTAGCGAGTTTCCAGCACCGCCGCAGCCTGGCGCAGCAGCGACCCCGCCATCTGCCGCCACGCCGCGTCGACATCGATCCGTACCTGCTTCACTGATCCCGGGTCGGCGGCCAGGCGCAGGACCGCCCGCGCCAGGCTGTCGGCATCGGGGGGGCACAGCAGAACGCCGGGTACCCCGGCCAGTTGCTCCCGCAGCCCGCCGACCTCGGTGGCGACGATCGCGCAGCCCGCGGCCAGCCCGGCCGCGGCCACACCGCTCTGGCTCGCTTCCCGATACGGCAGGATCAGCGCATCGGCCCAGGCCATCAGATCGCCAACCTCGTCCTCGGACACCCATCGGTTCTCCACGATGACGCCGGGACGGGCAGCCAGGCGCGTCAACGGATCGGACGGGGGGCCGGAGCCAGCGACCCGCAGGACGATGTCGTCGCGCCGGCCAAGGATGGCGGCGACCTCGTCCAGCAGATCGAGACCCTTGTACGGCAGCAACCGGCCGAAAAACAGCAGACGCAGCGGCCCGCCGGCCGGTCGCGCGACGGGCTGGCCGAAACGCATGGGCGGGATGGAGCCGTGGATCAGCTTGCGGCCAGCGGGGCCGGTCAGACCCTGCGCGGTCAGGCGCGCGCCGATGAAGCCGGTCAGCGCCACGACCCCGTCGGCGACCCGGCACAGCCGGCGCTGCAGCGTCATCAGGAAGGGAAACCCATCCCCCGGGTGCGGTTCGGCGTCGTGCACGATCACCAGGAATGGCACCCCGGCCAGGCGCAGAGCGCAGGCCATCAGCATGTCCAGCGGGCCGGGCATGGCGCAGATCGCAAGGTCGGGAGACAGGGTGCGGAGCCGGCGGGCGAGCAGCGGGATCCGGACCGGCGCCGTCAGCACCCGCCCGACGAAGCCGGCCATGCCGGCATAGGTGTCGACCGGCATCGCGCAGACCGGCGCGGCCGATCCGCCCAGGATGTCGGCGCGGGACGACAGCGACAGGTCGGCCGTCACCCCCGGCACCGATCGCAGCCCGTCGGCCAGCATCGCGGCGAATCGGGGACCGGCCCCGAAGCGTCCCCATTGCCACACCAGAACCTTCACCGGCGGGCATTCCCCCCACGGAACGGGGCTGGCGACCGGCCACGACGACGTTTCACGGCATTGCCCCCTGTAAGCATGGCCCATGTGCCGCTACAAACCCGCGGAACACCGGCATGCGCCGGAGAATACTCCGCAAACCGCCGGTCGTCATGGCGGCGCGGCAACAGGCTCTGTATAGCCTGCCTGAGACTCCGGTTTTCACCACTGAGGGACAGTGATGCCGTTCGACTCCGCCCACACCAACGCCCCCGCGCAGGGGCCGGGAGTCCGGATGTGACTTCCCCGCGGTGGGCACGCATCATCATCGCCGATCCCGGACTGATCGACAGTATCGGACATCATCTGGGGTATTCGTACTCGGTCGCCGAGGCGGCGATCGCGCGCGGCACCCCGGCGGTGATCCTGGCCGGGCGCACATTCCCGCCATCGGCCGCCACCGACGGCATCCCCTGCCGCCCGGTCTTCGAATCCCTGTACCAGACCGCCGCGCGCCAAAGCACGTTCCGGCGCCTGGTCTACAGCGTGACCTCGCATCTGCCGTCCTGTGCCGGCCGGGTCATCGCGGAAGGGCTGCGATCGGCGCGGCGGATGGTGCAGCGGGTCACGCCGATGCCCGACCGTCTGGGTGAGGAACTGGCCGCGGAACTGCGTGCCATGCCGGATGCCGATCGCGGCCTGGTCCTGCTGCACAGCGTGTCGTCGGCCAATCTCGCCAGCCTGCCGGCGGCGATGGCACCCGACTCGATCGGCGGCCTGGCGGTGGTGCTGCGCCGCACGCCGCAGGAAATGGACACCACCGACGCCGCGCCGCAGCCGGTGGGCACCGTGGTGCGCGGGCTGCGGGCGCATTTCGGCCCGCGCCTGCACCTGTTCGCCGATACCGAGGAACTCGCCCAGCTGTATCGCGACCTGCTGGGCGATCAGGTCGTGGTCGTGCCCATCCCGGTGGTGACGCCGCCGGTGCGCAAGGCCGCGGCCGAGGGCCTGCCGCACCTGGTGTTCGCGGGCGGGGCACGCGCCGAAAAAGGCTATATGCTGTTGCCGCCACTGATCGGGCGGCTGCGCGGGCGGGCGCGGTTCACCGTGCACAGCGGTGCGATCACCGGCGACAGCGACCCTCTGGTGCAGGCCGCGCACCGCGCCCTGCTGGTACAGGCCGGACCGGACGTGACCGTGCTGGAACGGTCCCTGTCCCCCGACGAGTACCTGGCGCTGATCGGACAGGCCGACCTGCTGCTGCTGCCCTATGACGCCACCGCCTATGGCCCCCGCAGCAGCGGCATCCTGGCCGAGGCCCGCGCCATGGGCGTGCCGGCCACCGTGCCCGCCGGCACCTGGATGGAAACCGCCCGCGGCCCGTCCGATGCCGTCGTGTTCTCCCGCGCCGAGGATTTCGCCCTGGCCGTCGAGCGCGCCCTGGCCGACCTGCCGGACCTGACCCGCCAATACCGCGCCGCGGCCGAAACCTGGCGGCGGCTGCACAACCCCGAGGCGCTGTATCGCGTCCTGACCGGCGAGACGGTCCTGACCGAGGCCTGATCCCCAGGGCCTGATCCCCAGGGCTTGATTTCCGGGGGCCGGCACCGCCCGGCGGTTTGGCATGCGGACACGACCGGTTGTGCCGGTCACAGCAGCGCATGTATAGAGCCGGCCACATGGCGGTTCTTCATGCCACGATCCCGGGCGGCCGGCTGATGGCCCCTCTGTCGATTGAGCGAGGATGATGCGAGTTCTTGTCACCGGCGGCGCCGGCTATATTGGTTGCGTCCTGACCCCCACCCTGCTGGCCCGCGGATGGCAAGTGACGGTGCTGGACACATTCGCCAGCGGCGAGGCCTATCTGGCCAATTGCTGCGCCGATCCGAATTTCGAGCCGGTGAAGGGCGATACCCGCGACATGCGCGTGGTCGAACCGCTGCTGGCCAAGGCCGACCTGGTGATCCCGCTGGCCGCCCTGGTCGGCGCGCCGCTGTGCGCCCGCGACGAGATCGGCGCCACGTCGCTGAACCGCGACGCCATCGTCGACATCATGAAGCGCGTCTCCAAATCGCAGATGGTCGTCTACCCGACCACCAACAGCGGCTATGGCGTCGGCGACGGCAACGCCTATTGCACCGAGGAATCGCCGCTGCGCCCGGTCTCGCTGTACGGCCGCACCAAGGTCGACGCGGAAGCCGCCGTGCTGAACTCGGGCGGGGGTGTCAGCCTGCGCCTGGCGACGGTGTTCGGCATGTCGCCCCGCATGCGGCTGGACCTGCTGGTCAACGACATGACCTGGCGCGCCGTGACCGACCGGTCGGTCGTGCTGTTCGAGGCCCATTTCCGCCGCAACTACATCCATGTCCGCGACGTGGTGAAGGCCTTCGTCCATGCCGTCGACAACTACACGGCCATGTCCGGCGAGCCGTTCAATGTCGGGCTGTCGGAAGCCAACCTGACCAAGCGGCAGCTGTGCGAGCGCATCGCCCGCCATGTGCCCGGCTTTTCCTACCTGGAAGCGCCGATCGGCGAGGACCCCGACAAGCGCGACTACCTGGTCTCGAACGAGAAGCTGGAAAAGACCGGCTGGATTCCCGACCACGGCATCGATGCCGGCATCCAGGAGCTGATCCGCGGCTTCCGCATGCTGCGCAACGGTCGTTTCGCAAATGTCTGAGCAACGGCCGGCCACGGCGCCGGTCCGGAGGTAGCATATGGCCACGAAAGTCCTGCTGACCGGCGCCACCGGGTTCCTGGGCCGCCATACCCTGCCCGTCCTGGCCGCTCGCTACGGTGCCCAGAACGTCGTGGCCGTCTCGTCACGCGACTACGACCTGATGCAGGCCTCCGAGGTCGACCGCATGTTCTCGGACCACAAGCCCGAGATCTTCGTTCATCTCGCCGCCTACTCGGGCGGCATCGGCGCCAACCGCACCTATCCCGCCGATTTCTACTTCCGCAACACCATCCTCACCGCGCTCGGCTTCGACGCCGCCGCGCGGCACAAGGTGAAGCGGATGATCTACACGATGGGCGGCTGCTCCTACCCCGCCAAGGCAACCAGCCCGATCGACGAGAGCCAGCTGTGGAACGGCTATCCGCAGGATGAAAGCGCTGGCTATTCCACCGCCAAGATGATGGGCACGGTGGCCAGCCGGTCGTACCGCACACAGTTCGGACTGGACAGCACCGTGCTGATCCCCGGCAACATGTATGGCGAGTACGACAACTTCCGCACGCTCGACAGCCATGTCGTGCCAGCAATGATCCGCCGCTATCATGAAGCCGAGCTGAACCGGCTGGACAAGGTGACGATGTGGGGAAGCGGGACGCCGCGGCGGGACTTCGTCTATGCCGCCGACGTCGCCAGGCTGATTCCCGACTTCATCGACGGGTTCGACGGCAGCGGCCCGATCAACATCTCCTCGGGCACCGAGACCTCGATCCGCGAACTGGCCGAGACCATCGCCGAGCTGGTGGAGTTCCGCGGCAGGATCGAGTGGGACACCGACAAGCCCGACGGGCAGATGGTGAAGATCTTCGACACCACGAAGCTGCGCGGGCTGGGCATGGGCTGCAACACCACGCTGCGCGACGGGCTGACCAGGACGATCTCGTGGTTCCGCCGCGTCTATGCCAACGCCGAAGACGGCATCCGGCTCTGAGACCCGGGGCATGAAGGTCTTCCTGATCGGCGGCACCGGCCTTGTCGGGTCCGCCTATGCCCGCCTGTTCGCGGCGACGGGCATCGAGCACCACATCATCACCCGCGCCAACTACGCCGATTATGTCGGGCAGGAATGCGACGTGCTGGTGAACGCCAATGGCAACAGCAGCAAGGTGCTGGCAACCCGGGAGCCGATCACCGACTTCGATGCCTCGGTGCGCAGCGTGCGGCTGTCGCTGGAGGATTTCCGCGCCCGCAAATACGTGTTCCTGTCGTCGGGCGACGTCTATCCGAGGCAGGAAACGCCTGATGTCACGCACGAGGACCAGCCGCTGCCCGTTGCCGGCATGAGCGGATACGGCTTGCACAAATTCATCGCCGAATCCCTGGTGCGGCAGCTGCATCCCGACTGGATCGTGATGCGCATGGGCGGCTTCGTCGGCCCCGGCCTGAAGAAGAACGCGATCTTCGACATGCTGAACGACATGCCGGTCTGGCTGCAACCGGAGTCGGAGCTGCAGTTCATCTCCACCGACAGTGCCGCCCGCCTGGTCTGGCGCCTGGTGGAGCGCGGCGTGCGGAACCAGACCGTGAACCTGGGCGCCACCGGGCGCTGCCAGATCGGCGCGGTACACCGGCGGCTGAAGTCCAGCAGCCCGTTCCAGCCCGAGGCGCGCGCCGTGACCTACGAACTCGATCTGGCGAAACTCGCATCTCTGGCCGGCGATCTGCCGTCCGCCGATGACGAGGTTTCGGCCTTTCTGACGAGCCTTGGCCGCTGACACTGGTCAGGAACAGAGACATCACATGATCGTATCCCGCACCCCCCTCCGCGTCAGCTTCTTCGGCGGCGGCACGGATTATCCCGAGTATTTCCGGCGCGCCCGCGGGGCGGTGATCGGCATGGCGATCGACAAATATGTCTACATCGCCGCCCTCAGCCTCAGCTCGGTGCTCGATTACCACTACCGGCTCAGCTACTCGAAGGTCGAGACGGTCGGCTGCGTCGATGACATCCAGCACCCCGTGGTGCGCAGCGTGATCCAGCATTGCGGGCTGACGGACCCGCTGGATTTGTCGATCATGGCCGACCTGCCGGCGCGCAGCGGGCTGGGATCATCGTCGTCATTCACCGTCGGCTTCCTGAACCTGGTGCACGCCCTGCAGAAGCGTCCGCTGACGAAGATCGATCTGGCGCGCCAGGCCGTGTATGTGGAACGCGAATTGCTGGCCGAGAATGTCGGCGTGCAGGACCAGTATCACGCCGCGTTCGGCGGGCTGAATCGCTTCGATTTCGAGGGCGACCGCACCCGCATCACCCCGATCCAGATGACCGGCCCCTGCCTCGCCACGCTCAGCGAGTCGCTGTTCCTGGTCTACACCGGCATGACCCGTTTCGCATCCGTCACGCTGGACGAGCAGATGGAGCGGACCCGGGAAAAGAAGGTCGACAACGAGCTGTCACATCTGCTGACGCTGGTCGACCAGGGCGTGGAGGTGCTGGAGTCGAGCAACGCCGACGACATGATGCGCCGGCTCGGCGACATGCTGCATGACGGGTGGGAGACCAAGAAGCGCCTGTCGTCGAAAGTCTCGAACCCCGAGATCGATGCGCTGTACGAACAATCCCGTGCCGCCGGCGCCCTGGGCGGCAAGCTGTGCGGGGCCGGCAATGGCGGCTTCCTGCTGATGCTGGTGCCGCCGGCGCGGCAACCGCGCTTCCATGCCGAGATGCAGGGCCGGGTGATCATCCCGATCCGCCTGGACACGATCGGATCGACGATCATCACCGGCTGACGCGCCCGATCCAGCCCCGCCCG
>CAYZKM010000046.1:0-16498 GCA_964478525.1 uncultured Bifidobacterium sp. | reverse complement strand
GTTGTCTGATCGCATGATTCACACGCTGCCACGATTCCGCTCAGCGTGATCATGCTCTAAACAGCGTCAGGGAACTGGAACGCGATCACCGCCGCCGCCATGCCGATGGCCCAGGCCAGATAGATGCACACCAGCAGGTCGCGCGACGAGTATCGCGCGGCCAGGTGCCAGGCCAGCGGCACCGGCAGGGCGGCGGGGATCACCGCGGCGGGAATGCCGAAACTGTCCCAGCTGTAGATGCCCATGATGAAGCCCATCACCAGCGAGACGAACACCGGCGGCACGCAGGCAAGGGCCAGCAGGTCGTGCGCCATGCGGGCCGTGGCGACCAGCACGAAGCTGAACGCGGCCAGCACGACGGCATAGGTCAGCATCTCAGCCATCGATGGCCCCTCGGTCCGGACGGGCGGTGGCCGGGCTCAGGTGCCGACTTTCAGCGGCGAGACCAGGCCGCGCAGGCAGGCCAGCATCGACAAGGCCGTCAGCTTGCCGGTGCGGGGGTTGTCGGCGCTGGGCACGTTCTCGATCGTCATGGTGAATCGCGCGGCATCGGCCTCTACCCGGATCGTGTGCACGTTGCGGGTCATGGCCGGATCGGCCCAGATCTGCACCCGTGTCCGCGCCGGACCGATTCCGGCCAGGGCCAGCGCGGCCGCGACGTTCACATTGGCGGGGAAGCCGGCAGCGGCGTCGAAGGCGTTGCCGTCGAACACCAGCAAGGGTTCGTTGATGCCCAGCACCTCGATCCCGTGCTTTTCCAGATAGGGCGCGCCGGCCAGCCCGCCCGGCGGCTTGCGGGTCTCGATCGAGACGCTCTCGACCGGTCCCTCGGCGGCGGCCCGCATCGCATCCAGGCCCAGCAGGGCGCCGGTCGGCACCACGATCCGCGCGCCCGTCTGCGCCGCCAGGCGCACCAGATGCATCCGCGGCAGCAGCGCACCCACGGATGCCGGCACCAGGATGCGGCCAGCCTCGATGGCTGGCAGGGCAACCCGCTCGAACGCGGCGGCGGGGGTCGCCTCGACGACGATATCCGCCTCGGCCATCTCATCGAGGCGGGCCAGCCGCGGAACCGAGCGGAAGCTGGTCAGGTTGGCGTGCGCCTTGGCGGCATCACGCGCCGACACCGCGATCAGGCGCAGCCCGTCCACGCCGTTGTCCAGCGCCCGGGCCAATGGCAACCCGATAGCGCCCAGCCCCGCGATCGCCACCGTCTTCATCATCCACCCCGCTTGCTGCCCTCGACATCCCATGCGGCCCGCGCCCGCGCCAGATCGTCCGGCGTATTGACGTTCATGAACGGGTCCCATGTCCCGGTCGCGAAATCAACCACGCGCATGCCGATCGCGGCGCAGAACCTGCTCACGCGGCGTGATTCCGTCCCCTCCAGCAGCGAGAGCAGGGCCTGGCGGCAGGCAACCGGCCACAGCGCGACCAGGTGATGCGCGTGTCCCCGACTGGCCGCGCAGGCAGGCGCCGGCGCCAGAGCAACGGCAAGGTTCGGCGGAATCAGCGGGGTATCGCCCGGCACCGTCAGCACCGCCCCCGCCCCGCGCGTGGCGGCCCAGTCCAGCGCGGCCAGCACGCCGGCCAGCGGCCCCTGCCCGGCAAAGCGGCCGTCAGGCAGCACCGGCAGCCCGAACGACGCCCAGCGCGCCGGGTCGCCGTTCGCGTTCAATGCCACCGTCAGCGGCGCCAGCGCATCCAGGATATGGGACAGGATCGGGCGGCCGTTCAGGTCCAGCAGCGCCTTGTCGACGCCGCCCATGCGCAGCCCGGCCCCGCCGGCCAGCACCACCGCAACGATCCGCTCATTCATGCCGGAAGCTGGGTGGGGCGAGCAACGGGACTCGAACCCGTGACATCCAAGACCACAACCTGGCGCTCTACCAACTGAGCTATGCCCGCCATCCAGGGGGCGCGGTGTAGGACGGGACGGCGCCGGTCGTCAATGTCCTTGATTCGCCGCCCGGCATGCCCCGGTGTCATGGCCGGTTCGCGCCGGGTGTCCAGGCGACATCGGCGGCACCGTTGTCGTTCAGCACGCGGGCCAGCACGAACAGATGGTCCGACAGCCGGTTCAGATAATGCCGCAGCACCGGGTTGATCCCCGCCACCGCCACCATCCGCCGTTCGGCGCGCCGCACCACGACCCGGGCCTGGTGCGCATGGGCGGCACCCGCCGTCCCGCCAGGCAGCACGAAACTGGTCAGCGGCGGCAGCGCCTCGTTCATCTCCGCCACTTCCCGCTCCAGCCGCAGCACCTGCGCGGGGTCCAGCCGCAATCGCTCACCGGCTTCGCCGGGCACGCACAGATCGGCACCCGCATCGAACAGGTCGTTCTGGATTCGCGCCAGCATGGCATCGACCGCCGGCGCCGTGACGGTGTGCAGGCGCAGCAGGCCGATGACCGCGTTGGCCTCGTCGACCGCGCCGATCGCCTCGACCCGCGCATCGGTCTTGTCCACCCGCGTGCCATCACCCAGCGATGTCATCCCGCCATCGCCACCCCGCGTCACCACACGGTCGATCCGCACCATGGCGTCTGCTCCGCTGTTTCCTGTCGGCCAATGTAGGACCGGTTCGCCGTTCCGCACCCCGGGGCTGCACATGATCGCACTGACCGGCGTGCGAACCATGTGATCCGCATACGGCGCCCTATCGCCCGCCGCGCGGGTCGAGTTCAAACACGAACCGCATCGGCATGTCGAAGGCCACCGTGCGCCCACCGGCCATGGCAGGACGGAAGCGCCAGGTCTGTACGGCGTCCAGGGCGGCCCTGTCCAACAACGGATAGCCCGAGCTTTCGAGGATATCGGCACCCGCCGCCGCGCCCGACGCGCTGACATGGATCACCACCAACACGGCCCCGCCCTGCCCGTGGCGCAGTGCTTCCTTGGGATACAGCGGCGGCCGGTTGCGGTACTGGTCGTCGGGGCGCGCGGGGATGATGGCGTCACCCTGGACGATGGCATTCGACAGGCTGTCGGTGCCGCCCAGGCTGACGGTCAGGCTCGACGGGCCCGGTTCCGCGGCTTTCGGCGCCGCTGCCGTGTCGGCGGCAGGCTCCGGCGCGTCCTGCTGCGCCGGTCCAGGCTCGGCGGCAGCCGTCTCGGATGGTGGCGGTACCTCGCCGGTATCCGCTGGCGGGCCGGCCGGGACCGGTTCGGCCGCCGCGGTGGCCTGTGCCTCGGATGCGGGTTGCTGCCGGTCCGGTTCATTGGACGGTTCGGCCTCGCCGACCCCGGCCATTTCGACAGGCAGCAACTCCACCGCGCCAGGCTCGTCTGGCTCCACCGCCGCCGTCGCCACCGGATCGTAGGTCGCCGCCACATAGGCGCCGGACATCAGCGCCGCGTGCAGCAGCAGCGAGACCGCCACCGCGAGCGGGATGCGGTGCGCCTTCAGCGCATGGGAAAGGCGGCGGGGAATGGCCATGTCCGTGTGTCGAGCAAGCACCGTCCTACATGAGGCCGAACGGGTCGCTGCGCAACGCGGATCATGGCGGGGCTGGTCCCGCTGATGCGCTCAGTCGATCTTGAAGTCGGTCTTCTTCACCCATTCCCGATAGGAGTCGATCTCCTCCGCCATCATCTGCTTCAACTCGGCCGGGGATTTCACGAACGGCACCCAGCCGATCTTGACCTGGCGCTCGATGACCTCAGGCTCGACATTCAGCTCGTTCACCGCCTTGGCGAGCGTGTCGATCACCTCCTGCGGGGTGCCCAGCGGCGCATGGAAGCCGCCCCAGACGCGCAGATTGATGGGAAAGCCCTGTTCGGCGAAGGTCGGAACATCAGGGAATTCCGGATGGCGGCGGTCGGCCAGGACACCCAGCATCTTGACCGTGCCCATGCGGACCTGCGGCAGGAACAGATTGTCCAGCATGATGTCCAGACGCCCGCCCAGCAGGTCGGGCAGCGCCTCGGCCCCGGTGCGGTACGGGATGTGGGTGATATCGACATCGGCCAGGGACTTGAACGCCTCGCCGCGCAGGTTGGTCGCGCTGCCCGAGCCGGGGGACGAGTAGGACAGCTTCCCCGGATTGGCCTTCGCCAGCGCCTGCAGCTCTTTCAGGTTGTTGGCCTTCATCGGCGTCAGCACGCCGAACGCATAGACGACCTCGCCGTAGGCGGCGATCGGGATCAGGTCGGTCGCCTTGTAGTTCACCTGCCGCACCAGCGGCAGCAGCACCATCGGCGAGTTCGGCCCGCAATAGATCGTATAGCCGTCGGGCGTGGCGCGGATCGCGGCCTCGGCGCCGATGATGCCGGCGGCGCCGACCTTGTTTTCCACCACGAAGGGCTTGCCCAGCTTGCGCTGCAGCCCCTCGGCGTAGATACGCGCGGGCAGATCGGCCGACCCCCCGGCGGGGTACGGAACGATCAGCTTGACCGGCTTGTCCGGCCATGCCGCCTGTGCCGTGGTTGCACAGACGGTTGCGAGTGCAACAACAGCACCCAGGATCGCGCGCAGCATCCGGTATCCTCCCTGCCGCCGGATTTTCCGCCCGCGCGGCGTATTCTTGATCGAGAGACATCATGCGATGGCAGGACAAGGCTGTCCATGGCGACGCCCGCTCAGTCCAGCTTGAAGTTCGTCTTTCTGATCCATTCGGTATATGAAACGACATCGTCGGCCATGCGTTTCCGAAGCTCATCCGGTGTCGCGTTGAAGACGACCTGTCCGATCTTCAACTGCCGCTCGATCACCTCCGGCTCCCGGTTCAGCTCGGCCATCGTCCTGGCGATCGTATCGGTCGCCTCGGATGGGGTGCCGAGCGGGGCGTGGATGCCACCCCAGACGGGAAGACGGATGTCATAGCCTTGTTCCTTGAAGGTCGGCACGGTGGGAAATTCCGGATGGCGCCGGTCGCTCAGCACGCCCAGCATCTTCACCTGCCCGCTGCGGACCTGCGGGAAGAAGATATTGTCCAGCATCACGTCCAGGCGCCCGGCCAGCAGATCGGGGATCGCCTCGGCCCCGGTGCGATAGGGGACATGGATGATGTCGACATCAGCGAGGATCTTGAACGCCTCGTCACGCAGATGCGTCACGCTGCCCACGCCGGGAGAGGAGATCGACATCGTGCCCGGCTTCGCCTTGGCAAGCGCGACCAGATCCTTGATGTCGTTGGCCTTCATGGTCGACAGCACGCCGAACGCGTAGACCAGCTCGCCATACGGCGCGACAGGCATCAGGTCGGTCGGCTTGTAGCCGGTCTGGCGCAGCAGAGGCAGCAGCAGGATCGGGCCGTTGGGTCCGCAATACAGCGTATAGCCGTCGGGGGTTGCGCGCACCACGGTCTCGGTGCCGATGGCGCCGGCGGCCCCGGACTTGTTCTCGATGACGAAGGGTTTGCCCAGCTTGCGCTGCAGCCCCTCGGCGACGATGCGGGCGGGCAGGTCGGCGGCCCCGCCGGCGGGATAGGGAACGATCAGCCGGACCGGCTTGTCGGGCCAGGCGGCCATGGATGGAGGCGCCAACACCGTTGCCAGAGCAATGGCAGCGCCCAGGATCGCACGCAGCATACGAAGGTCTCCCTGCCGCCCGGTCTTGCGCCGGTACGGGATTGTCTCTGAACCGACAGCCATCATGCTTGGGCCGGGGCGCGGTTGTCCATCACCGCGGCCGGCGGCCGAGCATCGGGGACGATAGGGGGGGTGGGTTAAGAAACCCTTACCAGCCGTCGACGCAGGGTCGCCGCTTCCCCTTCCGCGGGGCGGCCGGCGGCATCGACCGCAGGCCCGCCACCATCCAGCGGCGCGTTTCGGCGGGGTCGATCACCTCGTCCACCTCCCACAGCGATCCGGCGTTCAGTGCCTTGCCGCGCTCGTACAGCTCCGCGACCATGCGCTCATAGGCTGCCTTGCGCTCCACGGGGTCGTCGATCGCGGCGAGTTCGCGCCGCCGGCCCAGCTTGACCTGGCCTTCCAGGCCCATGCCGCCGAACTCGCCGGTGGGCCAGGACACGGCGAACACGCCGACGCGCATCGACCCGCCGGTCATCGCCAGCTTGCCCAGCCCGTAGGATTTGCGAATCATCACGAAGAACAGCGGCACGGTCAGGTTGGCGCCGATCAGGTAGGTTCGGCAGCAATGGCGAACCAGGGCGGTCTTCTCCGCCTCGGGCCCGACCATGTTTCCGGGGTTGTCATTCAGCGACAGGATGGGGATATCGTGGGCATCGCACAGCTGCATGAAGCGTGCGGCCTTGTCGGCGGCGTCACTGTCGATCGCGCCACCCAGATGCATCGGATTGTTGGCAATGACACCGACCGGGCGGCCTTCGATGCGCAGGAACCCGGTGACCATGCCGTGGCCGAAGCCCTTGCGGATTTCCAGGAACGAGCCGTCATCGGCCAGGGTCTGGATCAGTTCCCGCATGTCATAGCCGCGCAGCCGGTTCTCGGGCACCACGTGGCGCAGCTTTCGCTGGTCGGGGCAGGTCCAGTCCTCGGTGCGGCCCTGGAAATAGGACAGGTACTGCTTCGCCACCCGCACCGCCTCGGCCTCGTCCTGCACCAGAATGTCGACCACGCCGTTCGCCACCTGCACGCTCATGGGGCCGACGTCCTCGGGGCGGTAGACGCCCAGCCCGCCACCTTCGATCATCGCCGGGCCGGCCATGCCGATCGTCGTTCCCTCGGTCGCGATGATCACGTCGCAGCAGCCCAGCAGCACCGCGTTGCCGGCGAAGCAGCGGCCCGAGGCGATGCCGATCAGCGGCACCAGGCCCGACAGGCGCGGCAGGCGGTGGAACGTGTCCGAGAAGCTGACGATGTTGTCGGTATCGGACCCGCGGCCGCCGCCGCCCTCGGTGAAGATCACCACGGGCAGGCGCCAGCGTTCGGCGGTCTCGAACATGCGGTCCTGCTTGTGGTGGCCCATATGGCCCTGCGTGCCGGCCATCACCGTATAGTCATAGGACACGACGACGGCGCGCGAGAGTTCCTCGGGGAACTGCGCGCCGTTGATCTGCGCCAGGCCCATGATCAGCCCGTCCGCGGCGGATTCGTCGATCAACTGCTCCATCGGCGTGGTGCGCCGCCGGGCAGCCAGCACCAGGGACCCGTATTCGACGAAGGTGCCGGGATCGCAGACATCGGCGATGTTCTCCCGTGCCGTGCGCTGCCCGGACGCTCGCCGCCGTGCCACGGCCTTGGGTCGGGCGGGGTCCATGGCACGGGCGCGACGGTCCTCGACTTCCTTCAGGTCGGGGCGGATCAGGTCCAGGTCGATCTCCGCGCGCCGGATTTCCCCGCCGGCGACGTCACGCTCCTCGATGAACGCCAGGGGATGGCCCTCGAAAACGGTCTCGCCGGGGGCGACGGTGACCAGGCGCAGGATGCCGGACACGGCGGCGTTCACCGCGTGCTGCATCTTCATGGCCTCCATCACCATCACCTCCTGCCCGGCGCGAACCTCGGCGCCATCGGCCAGGGTGATCGAGACGATGGTGCCCTGCATCGGCGCCCGCAGCGCCACCGTGCCCTCGGGACCCGCCATCTCGTCGGCGGGGGCGTCGGAGACGTCGGCCTGCACCGCGCGTTCCTGGCCGAGGGCGACGATGGCCAGCGGATCGTCGCTGCCCAGCTTCACGCCGGGGCGGCGCTGCGCGGCGGACCGGGCCTCGAAATAGCGGGCGTGGCCCGGTTCGGCGGCGACCAGGGCCGGGGCGTGCTCCTCGATGAAGCGGGTATGGACATCGCCGGCCTGCACGGCAGGGTGGCGCAGGACGGATTGCAGGAAGCCGATATTGGTCGCCGCCCCGGTGATGCGAAACTCCGACAGGGCACGGGCGGTCTTGGCGGCGGCGTCGGCGAAGCGGTCGGAGCGGGTGTGAACGATCACCTTGGCCAGCAGCGAATCGAAGCGTGGATTGGTGCGATACCCGGCATAGCCATAGCCGTCGACGCGCACGCCCGGCCCCGATGGCGGCTCGTAGGCGCCCAGCACCCCACCGGCGCCACGGACGGACCCGTCGGGCTGCATCGTCTCCAGGTTCACGCGCGCCTGGATCGCGATGCCCCGCGGCGCGGGTATGTCGGCCTGCGCCAGGCCGAGATCGGCCAGCCTCCTACCCGCGGCGATCTCAAGCTGCGCGCGGACCAGGTCGATGCCGGTGACCTCCTCGGTGACGGTGTGCTCGACCTGCAGGCGGACATTGGCCTCGATGAAGGCGACGGCGTCGGTGGCGGTGTCGACCAGGAACTCGAACGTGCCGGCGTTCAGATAGTCGGCGGCGGCGGCCAGGGTGGTGGCGGCGCCAAGCAGCCTGGCGCGGATTTCCGGGCGCAGGAACGGGGCGGGCGCGATCTCCACGATCTTCTGGCGCTCGCGCTGCAGGCTGCATTCGCGTTCCCACAGATGCGACACCGCGCCGGTGCCGTCGCCCAGGATCTGCACCTCGACATGGCGGGCGCGGGGGAACAGGCGCTCGACATAGACATCGCCATTGCCGAAGGATTGCAGCGCCTCGGACCGGCAGCGTTCATAGGCGGTGGCGAGCAGGGCCGGATCGGTCACCGCGCGCATGCCGCGCCCGCCCCCGCCGGCCACCGCCTTGATCATCACCGCACCACCGGGGCCAAGGGCGCCCATGAAGGTGCGGACATCGTCCAGGCTGGTGGGACCCGAGGTGCCCGGGATGATCGGCACCTCGCACCGCGTGGCGAAATGGCGGGCCTGCGCCTTGTCGCCGAACAGGGCGATGGTCTCGGGCCGCGGGCCGACGAAGCTGATCCCGGCCTGGCGGCACAGATTGGCGAAGCCGGCATTCTCGCTGAGGAAGCCATAGCCGGGATGGATCGCGTCGCACCCGGCCTCCCGCGCCACGGCGATGATCGCCCCGGCGTTCAGATAGGCCGCCGCCCCGCTGCCCGGCAGCGCCTGCGCCTGATCCGCGTTGCGGACATGCAGGGATTGGGCGTCATCCTCGGAGTGGACGGCGACGGTGGCGATGCCCATCTCGGCCGCCGTCCTGGCAATGCGGATGGCGATTTCGCCCCGGTTTGCGATCAGCAGCTTGGTGACGGCCATGACATGCTCCCCTGGTGACGCGCTGTCGGCACGTCTTCTCGGGGGCAAGTCGCACACCCGTCAGGGCGTGATGTCAACCGCCACCAGGGGCATCAGCGTGCCGCGGTGCGCCGTCCCCGCCGGGTGGGGGGCGACGTCGTAGTCGCATCCTGTCGTGGCATGCGGGCGCGATACAGCCGGCGCGCGGTTTCGATCAGCGCGGTCTCCTCGGCGGCGCGCAGGTCGAGCATGGCCAGGCCCGCACCCAGGCCGGACGGTGGATTGCCGGCGCATAGCGGAACGCCCGTGGCCCGCGCGATACGAACCCCCATCGCCGCGGTGCGCAGCGAGACGACGGTGCTGTCGGGTTCGGGGTAGAAGGTCACCGGCCCGGGCTGCACCGCGAAGCCGCGCAGCGCCTGGCACAGGGCGGCCTGGCCGATGCGAACGACCAGGGCGGCGGGAATGTCCTCCAGCCCCGCCAGCCGCAACAGCAGCGCCGCGACGAGCTTGCGCTGCAGGGCCGCGCCATGGGCATCGTCGGTCGCGACGATCGAATCGAGCAGCAGGAACGGTTCCCGCCCGTCATGGCGCTCGGTTGCCGCCAGCATGCCCAGGAAGCCGGTTCCGGCCTGATCGGATGCCACGACAAGTGTATCGCAATCGAAGGCGAGACGCTGGAATTGCCAGGCGGCGCCCGCCCCGTTCCCGTCGCCACCGACGCCCCGGGCGAGTGGCATCTGAAGATTGGAGAACCGGTCCCGGATCGCATCACGACCCTGCAGAACGGCGATGCGCAGCCCATTCCCCGATACCTGATCTCGCACGACGGCATCCCCCGGCCATTCTCGTGCGGACGATCTAGCCCGGCGTTGCATTCCATGAAGTGATGACGGTCACAGTCATCAAAAAAGCTGGAGCGCCAAAAAAAACGCCGCGCACGAGAGAAAAGAAAACGGCCCGGAGCAGCGTCTGCTCCGGGCCGTCATTCGTGGCCGATGAACGCGCCTGGCGCGCCGTTCAGTCGTCGACCCGGATCGAGGCCGCCTCGGGGCCCTTGGCGCCCTGCACGACATCCATCCAGATGGTCTGGCCTTCGGCGAGCTGCATCACGCCGGCGCGCTGCAGGGCCGAGGCATGGACGAACACGTCCTTGCCGCCTTCAAGCGGTGCGACGAAGCCGAACCCCTTGGTGGCGTTGTACCACTTGACCGTCCCCTGCATCGGAACGGACGGGCCGGTCGGTGCGCCACGGCGCGGTGCCGGACCCCGGTCCCCGCCCCCCATCGGACCACCTGGTCCCCGCGGCGGCGCAGCGCGTCCCGGTGTTGCGGTGCTCTCATCGATCGACATCACCTGGGAGACCTGGCGGCCCTTCTGTCCCTGGCCGATCCGCACGCGCAGCGTCGCACCCGGGCTGACGGCGTTGAAGCCGGCCTGGTTCAGCGTGTTGGCGTGCAGGAACGCATCGCCGGATCCATCGGACAGCGCCACGAACCCGAACCCTTTCTCGGGGTTGAACCACTTCACAGTGGCGTCGTGCTCCGGTCCGAAACCGGCGGAAGAGGGCCATGAGGGAGCGCCGGTACGGGGCATGTCGCCCGGCGGCGCCCGGTCAAAGCTGAAGTCGTCGTCGAAGCCGCGCCGCCGGCTTGGGCGTCCGCGGCCGCGGTTGGTCATGTTCAAGAGACGGTCGTCCTCATTGTCATACGCGTTGGAACTGGCGCCAGAACCCCTGGGATACCGACACCGGATTACAGGTTACGCCCCATATGCCCCCGCCGTGAAGCAAAACCTGCTTGCCGTTCCGGTCGCATACGAACTTGTCCATCGGGATGGCGGACACCTGAAGGATACAGCCTATCCACGATTACGCCCATATCAGACTACCTGGAAACACATGGCAAGCCCGCCCGGATGTGGTATCCGTGGCCAATTCGTGACGTTGTGCTGCCGCACGCGCCTGAACCGCGTATCAAGTGACTGATTCGACTTCATTATCATCCGCCTCGTCATCCACCGCCCCGGCAGCGATTTCCAGCAGTTTTTCCGCTTTTTCCGTGTCCACGGCCTCCACCTCGCGCAGTTTTCGCGCAACCGCGCGCGTCCGCACCCGCGCGCGGTCGATCGTGTTGCCGAATGCCCCGGCCTGCTTGCCGAGTTTGGCCAGCACATCGTCCATCCGCATGATCTCGGTCCGTGTCGCGCCCAGCAGGTCGCGGATCTGGTCCGCCTTCTGCTCCAGGGCCAGTGTGACGAAGCCCAGATGGATGGTGCGCAGCAGCGCGGGGAACAGGGTCGGGCCCATCAGCAGCACACGGTACACGCGCCCGATATCGTCGATCAGGCCGGGGATGCGCGCAACCTCGGCGTACAGCGCATCGGTCGGCAGGTACAGCACCGCGAACTCGACCGTCACCGGGGGCAGGATATATTTGGTGGCGATCTTGCGGGCCTCGTCGCGCACCCGCCGTTCCAGGGCCCGGGTGGCGGCACGCTCCGCCTCGACATCCCCCGCTTCCGACGCGGCCAGCAGACGTTCGTAGTCCTCGACAGGGAACTTGGCATCGATCGGCAGGACCGGGCGCGCCTCGCCCCGCATCGGCATCACCACTACGAACTCCACCGCCTCGTCGCTGCCGGCGCGCAGCTTGCGGTTCGTCTCATAGGCACCGGGCGGCAGGATATCGTCCAGCATGGCGCGCACCTGCGCCTCGCCCCAGCCGCCGCGCGTCTTCACGTTGCTGAACAGGCGCTTGATATCGCCTATCTGAGCGGTCACCGCCTGCACGTCACCCATCGCCTTCTGCACCGCGGCAAACTGGTCGATCACCCGGGCGAAGCTGTCGGTCATCTGCTTCTCGACCGCGGCGTGCAGCTGTTCGTTCACGGCCTTCTGGATCTCGGCCAGCCTGGCCTCGTTGCCGTCACGCAACTCCTTCAGCCTGGCCTCGATGATCGTCCGCACCGCCTCGAACTGCCGCTCGATGCGTTCACCGCCCAGCCGCTGGCTTTCGGCCAGAGCCAGGCGCAATTCCCCCTGCTCACGCGCCAGCACCGCGCGCATCGCCTCGATCCCCTTCTCGAACGCGCCGCGCAGCACCGCCATCCGCTCCACGCCATCGCGTGCGGTGGCCTGGGCGGCGGCACGGGTGGTCTCGGCTTCGGCGCGCTGGCCGGCCAGGCCCTGCTCAGCCAGCAGACGCAGCGCAGCCAGGGCATGGGCCTGGCGCGTGACGATCACGGCCAGCACCACGATTGCCAGGACGACGATCGTGGCGGACAGCAGGACGATCGTATCGGTCATCGGGTCCGCGTCAGGCCGCCGCCGGAGCGGCGACGGCGCGTTCGCGTGCCAGTTCCTCCAGCAGCGGCAGCAAGGCCGACAGATCCCGCTCGGGCACGCCGACCAGGTAATGTTCGGCCGGTGGCGTCATGTCCGGGGTTTCCGGCAACGGCAGCCCGTCGGCGCCCAGCGGCAGCGCGGTCATGCCCAGATCGGCATAGACCTTCAACAGCCCCGGACCGGCGCGCCACACGGCGGGTCCCAGCCCTTCCTGGCGCGCCAGGTCGTTGAACCGCCAGATCGCCGAGACCTGGTCGTCATGCGGGCCGGCGGGGTCGCCCAGCCCGACCAGCAGGCGGCCGACGCGGCGGAAGGCGATGCCGGCGCGGTCGGCTTCACCAAAGACGATGCCATCGGCCCGGGTCGGCGAGACCCCCGCCAGCCGCAGAAACCGCGCCCGCTCGGCGTCCCCCCAGGCAGCGACGCGCACCTTGCCCGGACGGATCAGCAGCCACAGCGCGGTCAGTGCCAGGATGACCGACAGCGCGATCGTGGCCCGCAGCGCGACCGAGGCGTCCGGGGACAGGATCACCGCCCACCAGGCATTGTTGTCCAGCGCCAGGGTCTGTCGGCGCATCGCGGCCAGGCCGATCAGGCAGATCAGCAGCGCGATCAGCGGCAAGGCGCTGGACGCTTGCAACGGCCCGCTCAGCAGGCTGGCATGGCGGTAGAAGCAGCGACGGAACGGCGCCAGCAGCAGGATGGTGACGCCCAGCATGCCGCTGACCCATAGCAGCCCGCCCTGCGTGGCGGCATAGGCGACCCCGCCGGCCAGCAGCACCACGGTCAGGCCCCAGGCCAGGTTGACGCGATGGGACAGCCCGATCGCCATCAGCAGCAGGCCCGCCCCGATCAGGGACGGGATGAACTGCCCGGCCCTGCTGACGATGTCGACGACGTCGGCATCGATCCAGGAGACGTCGGGCGGCGGCACCAGAATGCTGAGTGACAGCATCACGATCCCGCACAGCGCCACTGCCCCGGTCGCGGCGGCCACGGCGAAGTCGGGTTCGCTCCATCGGCCGATGGCCGGCACGCTGCCGGCGCGCGTGGCCGAGCGCAGGGCGGCGCCGCGGAGCAGGATCTCGTTGCCGGCAAACATCGTCCCGGCCAGGAACAGCGGGATGATGTAATAGAACAGCCGGAACACCACGATGGCGCCGACGATGTGCGGCGCGTCGACATGGTGCTGCAGGCCGAACAGCATCACCGTGTCGAACACGCCGATGCCGCCGGGCAGGTTCGCCGCCAGGCCGGCGGTGTAGGACGCCAGGTAGACGCCCAGGAACACCAGCCAGGTCAGGCCCTCGGCAGGGGGTAGAAGGGCGTGGAAGATCATCGCGGTGACAGCGACATCGACGGTGGCCAGCAGCACCTGCAGGATCGCCATGCGCCAGCCCGGCAGGTCGATCTCGTGCCCGAACAGGCGGAACGTGCCCAGCACCCGCGACAGGCTGACATAGGCCAGCACCACGGCCCACATCCCGGCGGCGATCACATACAGCACCGCCGGCGGGAATTGCTGGCCGAAGAACGGGATCTCCCGCGGTTCCAGGAACAGCACGAACCCGCCCAGCACCAGCCCGCCCAGGCCGAAGGTGAAGCTGCAGAAGGCCACCGTCTTGCCGATCTGCAACGGCGTCAGGCCCCAATGGGCATACAGGCGGAACCGGACCGCCGCGCCCGACACCGCGGCGAAGCCCAGGTTGTGCGACAGCGAATAGGCGCAGAACGACGCGAAGGCGACGCGGCGGTACGACACCTTGTGCCCGGCATAGATCGTGCCCAGCCGGTCGTAGAACGTCAGGATGAAATAGGACAGGATCGTCCAGACGAACGAGAACACCAGCGCGTTCGTCGGGATCGTCGACAGCGCCTCGACGATCTCGCTGAACTTCAGATGGCGGAATTCCTTCTGCACCACATAGATGGCGCCGACCAGAAGCACGACACCCAGCAGCGCGGGCAGATGGCGTGTCAGACCCTTGAAGCGCCCGGCGGTGGACACGGACATCCGCTCAGGCCGCGTCCGCCGGCCGGTCGAGGGCGGAGCGTATCAGGGCGATGGTCTCCGCCAGGCCGTACAGGGCGACGAAGCCGCCGAACCGGGGGCCTTCCTGCTGGCCCAGCAGCACCTGGTACAGGCAGCCGAACCAGGCCCGCAATTCGGTGAAGTCGTGGCGCTTGCCCACCTCGAACACGGTGTTCTGGATATCCTCGGCCGGGCTGTCGGCCGGCAGGGCGGCCAGGGCGGCAGCCAGGTCCGCCAGTGCCGCGCGTTCCTGCGCGGTGGGCTGGCGGTACTGCTTCCCGGGACGGACGAAGTCCCGGTAATAGACGATGGCGTGGTCGACCAGGCGCGCCAAAAGCGGCTCGGTCTCGGCCGAGGCATCGGGATTGTACCGGCGGATGAAGCCCCACAAGATGTCGGGGGTTTCCGCGTTCACCACGCTGGCCAGGTTCAGCAGCATCGCGAACGAGACCGGGCTGCCGACATGGTTGGGGAAGCGCCCGCCATGCACGTGCCAGGCGGGGTTCACCTGCCGCTCCATCTCCATCTGGCCGGCGGCCTTCTGGGCATTGGCGATGTATTCGTCCACGGCGCGGGGGATCACGTCGAAATACAGCCGCTTGGCGCGCTGCGGCTGGTTGTACATGAACTGCGACAGCGATTCCGCCGGGGCGTATAGCAGCCAGTCCTCGACCGACAGGCCGTTGCCCTTCGACTTGCTGATCTTCTGGGCATGCTCGTCCAGGAACAGCTCGTAGGTGAAGCCTTCCGGCGGCTGGCTGCCCAGGATGCGGCAGATGCGCCCCGACAGGCGGACCGAGTCGATCAGGTCCTTGCCCGACATCTCGTAGTCGACGCCCAGCGCGAACCAGCGCATCGCCCAATCGGCCTTCCATTGCAGCTTGCAGTGTCCGCCCTTGACCGAGGTCACGAAAACCTCCCCGGACTCGGGGTCCTTCCAGGTGACGGTCGCCGCCGCCGCGTCATGCGCGATCATCGGCACCTGCATCACCACGCCGGTATGCGGATGGATGGGCAGGATCGGCGAATAGGTGGCGCGCCGGTCCGGGCCCAGCGTCGGCAGGATCACCTCCATCACCGGCTGGTAGCATTCCAGGATGCGCACCAGCGCCGCGTCGAACCGGCCCGAGGCGTAATAGTCGGTCGAGGAGGCGAACTCATACTCGAAGCCGAACGAATCGAGGAACGCGCGCAGCCGGGCGTTGTTGTGCGCGCCGAAACTGTCATGCGTGCCGAACGGATCGGGGATGCGGGTCAGCGGCTTGCCCAGGTACCGGCCCAGCATGTCCTTGTTCGGGACGTTGTCCGGCACCTTGCGCAACCCGTCCATGTCGTCGCTGAACGCGATCAGGCGCGACGGCAGCCCGGTCAGTTTCGTGAAGGCGTTGCGGACCCAGGACGTACGCGCGACCTCTCCGAACGTGCCGATATGCGGCAGGCCGGACGGGCCGTAGCCGGTCTCGAACAGGGCATGGCCCTTGCCGGATGCGGCGATACGGTGGGCGACCTTGGCTGCTTCCTCGAACGGCCACGCCTTGGGGACCGCGATGGACGGTGTGCTCTTGGGTTCAGACATGGCCGGAAGCTATGGATCGGGGGGGCCGAGGTCAATCGGAATGGGCAGGATCGACCGCCCGCGCCGGCCCCGCCGCTATTTCCCTGCCTGGCGTCCGGGCGTATGGCGGAATGGCCACGCAGGCCCATAACGGAGGTCGTCCATGCCCCGCATCCCGTCCATCCCCGTCGATGCCATGACGGCCGAACAGCGCCGCGTCCATGACGCGATGCTGACCGGCCAGCGGAAATCCGCCCCGGTCGGTCCGCTGGCCATCGCCATGCACCACCCGCCGCTGGCCGAGGCGATGTCGGCATTGGGCCTGGTGCTGCGCTTCAACTCCAGCTTCCAGCCCCGGCTGCGCGAATTCACCATCCTGACCTGCGGGCGCCACTGGAACTGCCAGTTCGAATGGGCGTCCCATGTGAACGAGGCCCGCAAGGCCGGCCTGTCCGAGGCATCGATCGCGACGCTGGGCAGCGGCGGGACGCGCTTCGCCGCGGCCGATGAACAGGCGATCTTCGATTTCGCCACCGAGATGCTG